>NZ_LMCJ01000017.1:424017-460970 GCF_001623085.1 Pseudovibrio sp. W74 | reverse complement strand
CGCCACACTTATAAGTGTGGCGGGCTTGTTTTCGACAAGGATTTGTCTACTGGCGATCCAGTCCGGTCAGCTGGTTGAAGACTGCCTGATTTACTCGGACACCTTCTGTTTGCTCCAGCTGAGAGATGAACTGGTTGAGCAAGGAGCTTTCCAGTGCACCTGTCAGCTGAGCGTCAATGCGCTGCACGTTTTCAGATTCTGTCATGAAGGCCGGAGACGTCGTGTCGGTGAGGACAAGAAGAATGCGGTCTTCGTTGTTGCCAGGAACCTGAGAGGCGGTGCCTTTGGGTCCGGAAAATGCTGCAGTTACAGCAGAGCCGGAAAGCTCCGCAATGCCGCCGTTGCGGGTGAGCGGTGCAGATGTGGCTGTTGTCAGGCCTTCGGCAGTTGCGACTTCGGAAAGAGGCTTTCCTGCTTCGACTTCTGCGATCAAAGCTTGAGCTTTTTCTTCCAGTAGCTCTGCCGTGCGGTTGGCTGTCCAATCAGCAGTCACGGCTTCTTTCCCTTCAGAGAGTTCTCTGTCGCGGGAAGGGGTGACATTTTTCACTTCGTACCACAGGTGACCTGTACGGCCGATTTCCAGTGGATCATTTTCAACGCCAACATCGGTAGAAAATACTGCTGTGGTCAGTGTGCTTGCTTGTGGAAGATCAACAGTTTCGCCCGCTTCGTTTTTGCCGGAAGCGTCAAATGAAGGTGTGTTGATCAGAGCCAGATCAAAGCGCTCAGCGATTTCTTCAAAGGTGCTGCCGCCTGCGCGTGCGTCTTCGACTTCGTTGAAGAGGTCCTCTACTTCATCGGCTGCGTTTGCCTGAGCAACGACACCGCGTAGTTCGTCTTTAACGTCTTCCAGAGGCTGTACTGCAGCTGCCTTGACCTCTTTGGCAAAGAGGACCGCGTTGGTGAACTGACCTTCGACCACGTTGCTTGCCTGACCTTCTTTGAGAGCAAAAGCTGCATCTGCAATTTTCTGGTCAAGGAAGCCGGATTTGTTCATGAGGCCGAGATTGACGTCTTTTTCAGTCAGATCGCGTTCATTCATGAGGTCTTCAAAAGTCTTGCCGGACTCCATCTCAACAACAGCAGCTTCTGCTTCCTGTTTGGTTGGGAAGGAAATCTGGAAGATACGGCGCTGTTCCTGAGACTGATAGCGGTTTTTGGTGCGCTCATATTCCTGAGCGAGTTCCGCTTCAGTCACATTTTCCGGCTTTGCGATCTTGTCTGCTGTCAGCTCTATCAAAGTGGCACTGCGGTATTCAGGTGCTTTGTAGTTGCCTTTGTTCTCTTCAAAGAACGTAGCGAGTTCTTCGTCAGTCGGAGCTGGAACATTTGTCAAAGAGCTTTGTGGCAGCACGAGGTACTCAACAGTGCGCTCTTCCATTGCGTATTTGTCGAAGGCTTCGAGCATTGCCTTAGGCACAACGATGCCGCCGATAACAGCTTCTGCAAGCTGTTGACGCTCTGCGACGAGCTGTTGCTGCATCACGAATTCGTCTTCGCTTATGCCCAGATTATAAAGTACCTGGCTCAGGCGATTACGGTCGTAACCATTTACACCCTGAAATGCTGGTGTTTCCTGAATTGTTTTGACAATAGCTTCATCAGATACACCGATGCGCAGCTGTGATGCTTCATAATCAAGCGCAGCTTCGGCGATGAGGCGGCCCAGAACCTGAGCTGGTACGCCAAATGCAGCGGCCTGTTCCTGAGTGACAGGCTGGCCGACGCGGCGTGACAGCTGGTCGAGCTCGCGTGAATAAGCTCGTTGGAA
This sequence comes from Pseudovibrio sp. W74, assembly GCF_001623085.1. Lineage (NCBI taxonomy): Bacteria > Pseudomonadati > Pseudomonadota > Alphaproteobacteria > Hyphomicrobiales > Stappiaceae > Pseudovibrio > Pseudovibrio sp. W74. The sequence continues at coordinate 459,199 of NZ_LMCJ01000017.1, read as the reverse complement.
ATCCTGAGCCGAAATTTCTTTGTCGCCAACTGAGGCAACAGATGTGGAGCCGATTCCAGTAAAGACGTCAGCGATCCCCCAAACTGCAAAGCTGAGGACCAGAAGGCCGATCAGGATCTTTGCAAACCAGGAACCTACGCTATTACGCAGCGCGTCGAGCATAATTTTATCCGTTCTCTTGTTGAAGGCGAGGGACAGTCTCCCCGCGCACACATGCAAGGCCGCCGGATAATAGTGTTCCTTTCGCCCTGGGGCAAGTTTACACGCCATAAAGGCTGTGAGATTCGACAGGAGATACGAAGTTCATCGTACTAGCGGTAATCCGCTATGGGACTTAAGTGTTTTTTCTGCTAGTGAGCACACATTCCATTTGGGAATTTGGAATTCATATTTGGGGAACGGATCAAATGACTAATCGGCCACTTGTTGCTGGTAACTGGAAAATGAATGGCACCAAGGCTTCAGCTACAGAGCTGGAAGCTATGGGCGCGGGATACGACTCAGCACTTGCCGAAAATGTAGAGCTTCTGATTTGTCCACCTGCATTGCTGGTTGCGCAGTTGGCTTCCCAAGACAAAATTGCGATTGGCGCACAGAACTGCCACGCAAATGAGAGCGGTGCGCATACTGGCGATATTTCTGCGGAAATGATCCGTGATGCAGGCGGCAAGTTTGTGATTGTTGGTCACTCCGAGCGACGCGAAGATCATGGCGAATCTGATGCGGACGTTTGTGAGAAGGCTGAAGCTGCTTACCGCGCTGACCTTGTTGCTATTGTTTGTGTTGGTGAAGTTGAGAGCGAGCGTCGCGCGGGTACAACGCTTGACGTGGTTACCAAACAGGTTCTGGGTTCAGTACCAGCAGGCGCAACTGCCGAAAACACTGTAATTGCTTATGAGCCAGTTTGGGCGATTGGCACTGGATTGACGCCAACTCCAGCAGACGTTGCTGAGGTTCATGCTTCTATTCGCGCGACTCTCATCAAGCAGTTTGGTGGTGATGTTGGCGGTAAAATGCGCATCCTTTATGGTGGCTCTGTTAAGCCTACCAATGCAAAAGAGCTGCTTGCGGTTGAAAACGTTGACGGTGCTCTGGTTGGCGGCGCAAGCCTGAAAGCTACGGATTTCCTTGGAATTGCCGAAGCTTATCGCGGCTAATAATAGCCGGTTTTTTATAATATTCTTAGCAGTCCACCAATTTGCTGCGCCTTTAGGGTAGAAAGGCGCAGCAAATTCGGTTAGAAGGCCGACTAACGAATTCATTAAACCTACGGATACCTATGGAAACCGTTCTGATTGTTATCCACCTGATGGTCGTCGTGGCGCTGGTAGCACTGGTTCTACTGCAGCGCTCTGAAGGCGGCGCATTGGGTATTGGCGGCGGTGGCGGCGGTGGTGTGATGAGCAGCCGCGGCACAGCTAATGTGCTGACTCGCGGTACTGCGATTCTTGCTGTCTGCTTCTTTGCTACTTCACTCGCTCTTTCTCTGTTGGCTCGTTATGACGAGCGTCCAGGCTCTTTGCTTGATCAGGTTCCTGCCGGTTCAGCAACGCAGGGTACAGAAGGGGGCGCTGGCAATGGTCTTCTTGACCAGCTTCAGCAGCAAAGTCAGCCAACTGGCCCGCAGGTTCCACCTGCTCAGTAATCTGCTGTAAAGCAGAAACAGTTGAAATATACGTCTGACGGCACCGCACACTTGTGCAGTGTCCGTCATTCGTGCGTTCAGACATAACTCAATTATCCAGGGTATTGGATTATCAGGCACCCACCACGGCGTGCTTCCCTATTTGATAAATTCCACCCTTTCAAACGTGGTAGCGATCCATGGCACGGTACATATTCATCACCGGTGGTGTTGTTTCTTCTCTTGGGAAGGGACTTGCCTCCGCAGCTCTTGGTGCGGCTTTACAGGCGCGCGGATATAAGGTTCGGCTCCGTAAACTCGATCCTTATTTGAACGTTGATCCGGGTACCATGAGCCCTTACCAGCATGGTGAGTGTTATGTGACCGATGATGGCGCAGAGACCGATCTGGATCTTGGCCACTACGAGCGTTTCACGGGTCGTCCGGCAAATAAGCAGGACAACATTACCACTGGTCGCATTTATCAGGACATTATTGGGAAGGAACGCCGCGGTGATTACCTCGGCGGTACCGTACAAGTGATTCCTCATGTGACTGACGCGATCAAGAACTTCGTGTTGGATGGCAACGAAGGCTACGACTTCGTGCTTTGTGAGATTGGTGGCACCGTTGGTGACATCGAAGGTCTGCCGTTCTTTGAAGCTATTCGTCAGCTGGGCAATGATTTGCCACGCGGACAGGCTGTTTACATCCACCTGACACTGCTGCCTTACATTGCAAGTGCTGGTGAAATGAAAACCAAGCCGACACAGCACTCTGTTAAAGAGCTGCGTTCTATCGGTATTCAGCCAGACATTCTTATGGTGCGCTGTGATCGTCAGATCCCAGAGAATGAGCGCCGCAAGCTTTCTCAGTTCTGTAACGTACGCGAAGAAGCTGTTATTCCGGCATATGATGCGAAGAGCATCTATGAAGTGCCGCTGGCCTACCACAAGGAAGGTCTTGATGAGCAGGTTCTGGATGCATTTGGCATCACAGGTGCTCCGGCTCCAGATCTTTCCCGTTGGGAGAGCATCGTAAACTCTCTGTTCAATCCAGAGGGTGAAGTCACCATTGCGATTGTTGGCAAGTACACCGTTCTCAAAGACGCATATAAGTCCTTGATTGAAGCGCTTGTGCATGGCGGAATCTCGAATGGCGTGAAGGTCAATCTTGAGTGGATTGAATCTGAAACATTTGAAAAAGAAGACCCAAGCGAGTTCCTTGCCAATGTGAATGGTATTCTCGTTCCTGGTGGTTTTGGTGAGCGCGGCTCTGAAGGCAAGATTGCTGCTGCACACTATGCACGTGTGAACAACATTCCTTACTTCGGTATCTGTTTTGGTATGCAGATGGCTGTTGTTGAAGCTGCGCGTAACCTTGCGGGTATTGCTGATGCGAGCTCCACCGAGTTTGGCCCAGCCAAAGAGCCAGTTGTTGGCTTGATGACTGAGTGGACACGCGGTAACGAGAAAGAACAGCGTCAGGCAGAAGGTGATCTGGGTGGTACCATGCGTCTTGGTGCGTATGATGCTGTTCTGAAAGCTGACAGTAAGATTGCTGCGATTTACGATTCCACTGAGATCTCCGAGCGTCACCGTCACCGTTATGAAGTGAACATCGGGTACCGTGATAAGCTTGAAGAAGCTGGTCTGATTTTTGCCGGCACCTCTCCAGATGGTGTTTTGCCTGAAACGGTAGAAATTGATAACCATCCTTGGTTCATCGGTGTTCAGTACCATCCAGAACTTAAATCACGCCCGTTTGAACCGCATCCGCTGTTCTCCTCCTTTGTAGGTGCTGCGCGCGATAATAGCCGTCTGGTTTAATCTGCTGTTTTGGGGGAAACACTTTGACCAAGGGAATCGACCACATTGTACTTGCTGTAAACTCTTTGCAGGATGCAGCAGGGCTTTGGGAACAGCTCGGATTTAAGGTGACGCCAATTGCGCGTCATCCTTGGGGCACGGAAAATCGCCTCGTTCAGCTGAATGGCAGTTTTCTTGAGGTTTTGGCGATTGGCGAAGATGCTGAGCTGTCAGAACCAAGTGAAGGTGTTTTCTCCTTTGGCGCGTTCAATCGCGACTTCCTGCTGAAGGGAGAAGGTGCTTCCATGTTCGTCATGGACAGCACGAGCGCGGCGGACGACCGTAAAGCATACGTTGCTGCTGGTCTTCCTGAGTACGCGCCATTTTCCTTTGAGCGGATTGCTGTTTCTCCAGAAGGTGAAGAGCGTCAGGTTGCCTTTGATCTGACGTTCACGACAGATCCACTCAGTGCGCAACTTGGCTTTTTTACCTGCTATAACAAATTTCCGGAAAACTTCTGGAAGTCAGAGTATCAATCCCATCCAAACACTGTGCGCGATCTGAGTGAAGTCATTTTTGTTGCAGATGACCCAGCTGACCATCATGAGTTCCTAAAGGCGTTTATTGGTGAGCGTACTGCACGGCTTTCCAGTCTTGGTGTTGAGATTGAAACATCTCGCGGGGTGGTCAAAGTTCTTTCTCCAAGTGCCTATGAGAGCCTTTATGGGGTTAAAGCTCCTGCTAACAGGGCAGGCCTTAAACTGGCGGCCCTAGGCTTTTCTGCTGCGAATCTGGAGAGCTTTGGGGAATATGCTGAAGCACTTGGTGGACGCAAATTCGGTAATTTCTGGGTGATTGAGCCAGAACGAATGGCCGGTGTTGCCGTGATCTGCAGCTGATCCTTTTTAAACCCCGGGGCTATCGCTTTCGGGGTTTTTCTTTGCGTTGAGCCTGATGAGTTATGCAGTGACAACGAGTGGTGCCTGATTTTCATCCACGATCAGCTCCAGTTGAGCTGGTGGAGATGAAAACTCCATGACCTGCACCATGTTGTGGTTTGTTCCAGCTCCATCCTGATCAAAACTCAGAACGCCTCCTGATAGCTGGAAGTAGTCTCCCACATTTTGCTGCGTGACTTGTTCTGATCCAATCAATTCTGTCACATCCAACCGATCAGCGTCATCTCCAGATGAATCATAGTCCGTGATGAGATCTGCAATTGTGAGATTGGAGAGATCGAGCACAAATGTATCGCTGTCTGCTCCACCTTCAAGTGTGTCCCTGCCAGCCATTCCTGCAATCTTGTCTCGCCCTTCCATGCCGAATATATGATCGTCACCATCGAGCCCTTTGATGAGCTCGCTGGTTTGAGTTCCCGTAAGCACATCATTCCCAGATGTGCCGAGGATAGGTGGTGCTGCCTGCTTGATGGAAATGAGATGGCTATCCGTATCTGTATCGCCATCACCATCTTCAACTGAAATGAAAAACTGCAATGTTTGGTTTTGGGGAAAGTCCAGCCCTGTGTTGGCGGTAAACTCCCATGTGCCATCTGAATGGATGGTGAGTTCACCTTGCTGCGTATAGAGCGTGGTTTGTGTGTTTGGAGCCAGATTGACGATGTGTTGATCGTTTACGTCTGTGTAGACGGTCACTTGCGCGTACCCATCCGCGCCAGAGCTGAGGGAGAATGTATCGCTGATTGTCTCTCCCTCAGTTACGACGTTCTGTGTGTCTGAGATGTCGATGTCTGGATTGTCATCTTTGATTGAGATGTTGGTGATGCCTAGAGCAGTGCTGCCATCTGTATCCGTTGCGACAATAGAGACACCTAATATTGTGAAATCGCTGGTTCCGTTGGTCACATGCGGAAAATCTGCAAGCAGTGTGGCAGTTACTTGAACTGAACCCGTGGATCCAGCTGCAATGGATGAGCCTGTCAGGGCCAACTGAATAATGTTTTGGCCATTAATTGAGCCTGTGAGTGTCTGTTTATCAGCTGAAAGGGCCCAGTTGATGGAGGTAATAACAGCGCCGCTGTCATCACGGACCTCAATATTGGATGTGTCTCCAATCGTGAAGCTGATGATATTGTCTGAACCAGCTGTGAAACTCAGGGTATCGCTTTGTGTTTCTGCCGTGCTTGCTGGGTTTGAGCCAATCACATCGCCCGTCGGCTCATTGTTGCCGATCTGATCTCCCAAAGCGCTCTCATCAAGACTTAATGCGATAATGTCGCCACCGAAGGGATTTGTGCTGTCGGTGATCGTGATGGTCTGTGTGTCAGTTGTTGTGTCGCCATCAGCATCTGTTGCGGTGGTGGTGAAAGTTTGCTCTTGCGGATCGTCGTTGTCCAGATTGGTAGCAGCCTCAAAGGAGTAGGTGCCATCCGGATTGACGGTGAGTATGCCTTTCGGCAGCGTGAACGTGGCAGGTGTGTTACCGGAAAGCGAGATGGTCTGGTTGGCTTCTCCGGGTACTGAGACAGTGATCTGTGTGACGCCATCAGCTCCGGGGCTAAGCGACCACGTTCCGTTTAAGGTGTTGCCTTCTGCGACTGAGGTTGGCGTGTCTGCGATGTCCAGTTGTGGAGCGTCGTCAATGATGTTGACCTGAATGTCGGCGGTGACTGTGTCTCCGTCATGATCTGAGGCGTTTATGGTGATGCCGTTGATCTTGATGGGATTTCCGCTGGCATCATGGGGAAAGGCATCTGTCAGTGTGGCTGTGACTTGGACGGAGCCTTGCTGACCTGCTGGGATGGCTGAAGCATCCAGTGCCAGAATGATTGCAGGCGTGCCGTTGATTGAACCGATAAGTTGGCCATTTGAGACTGCCCAGCTGAGGTTAAGAGCAGCATCTCCATTGGTGATTGTAATGCCTGAAGGATCACCAAATGCGAATGTGGAGAGGTCATCAGAGCCTGCCGTGAAGGTGAGGGTACTGGAGATGTCTGTCTCGGCTGTGCTGGTTGGATCAGAGCCTGTGGTGCTGCCAACAGCCAGATCATTTTGATCCTGCGTTGTATCAATGGCTGCTTCGTTGACTGTGAGGATCAGATCCACCGCTTCACCGGGCAAGTTGTCTGGTGGTGTCGGTGAGGTTCCGTCGGTGATGGTGATGGTCTGTGTGTCAGTTGTTGTATCGCCATCAGCATCTGTTGCAGTGATGGTGAAGGCTTGCTCCTGCGGATCATCGTTATCGAGATTGGTCGTAGCTTCAAAGGAGTAGGTACCATCCGGATTGACGGTGAGCGCGCCTGAGGGAAGCGTGAAGGTGGCAGATGTGCTGCCGGAAAGAGAAATAGTCTGGTCGACTTCTCCGGGCACTGAGATAGTGATCTGTGTGACGCCATCAGCGCCCGGGTTGAGTGACCACGTGCCGTTTAAAGTGTTGCCCTCTGCGACTGAGGCTGGTGTGTCTGTGATATCAATCAAAGGTGCGTCATCGATGATGTTGATGGTGATGTCACCAGTTGCCTGATTGCCTTCTTCATTGGTCACGCGGACTTTCAGCAGATCCTGCGGCGTGTTGTTGCTGTGATCACCTGATGTGTTGAGTGTGTAGGCCCAGCTGTAGGTTCCATCTGGATTAATTGTGATTGTGTAGGTGCCGTGGGGCGTGGTGATCTGACCGCCGCTGGTGACATCTATCCAGATATTTTGTGAGGGATCGCAAACCTCGAGTGTCTGGAGCGGGGAAGAGCCACTCTGGATATTCATCGGTCCGGCAGTTTGAGTGATGGTCTGTCCTGCTTCGGTGCCAGACGCGAGGCCGGATTCGTATACATCATCAGTGTTGCCTGCGTAAAAAGCAGGTGTCACTTGCGGATCAGATAGGTCTGGCGTGGATGTGGTTTGTTGATCAGGTTCGAAGGCGCCATCTCCTAAATCACGTTCTAAAACCTCCTCATCGCGCTCAGAGGGCAACAGGAGCGGTGTGATTGGGAAAGCCGGCTGGACGACGATTGAGATTGGTTCGAAATCATTTCCGCTGCCAATGAGCTCATCGTTGGCAGGTAATGGAGACTGAGGCTCATTGTTACCGCTTGAGGGCTCAGAAACGCTTGATGTACCTGATGAGGTCTCTGGACCTGCACTTGGTTCTGCGTTTCGCGCAGCTGCAAATGCTGTTTGAATTTCCTGCGCAGTGAGGAGTTGATTTTCAATCTCAATAGAAGGTGGATTGTTGCTGTGACCTTCAATGATCAGACGTGTGCCATCTGCCAGGGTGATTTCGGTGGTGCCACTAGCGGTCTGGATGTTTGCAAGCTCCAGGCCTGATGGCAGCAGCAGAATTTCTCTGACAGGATCCCATTCTATCTCATTCAGAAGCAGGTTCATGCCACGTGGTTGGCCATCTAACGGCGTTTCTGAGGTTGTTTCAATGTTATCAGGAAGTTCGATGATAAGCTGGCTGATGTTTGGTGCTGTTGAACCGGCCTCTTGTTGAGACCTATTCTCCAACTCTGGCACCTGTTCAGGTGATGTTTGATTGGTTGGAAGCGCTTGAGGTTCACCGGTTCTGGTATTCGGCATGCAAGGCTCCCTTTGCAAACTGGAACAGGACGTTAGCGCGACTTTTCTGAGTGAGAAGACAACGTCTCGCTGAAATTGTGCTGCCGAATTCTAAATCAAATGGAGTTCAAGTTTATATATACATTATACAATACGCATAACTGACAATATTAGAGGCCGCGTCTGTTGAGTTGATGTTGCTATTACTTTTTGAGTTATTGATATTTATTACACTTAATTGCGTGAGGAATGACATTATATTAAAATAAAGTAAATTAAAGCTTCAGTTGCCCGGTTGTCTCAAGTATTGCGTAGAGGGCGTGTGTATGAAGTTGTTTGCGCCACTTATTCTTGGCGTTGCTGCCGTTGGCTTGTTGAGCGGAGCAGGCCACGCGATGTCTCTCAGAGATGCAGTTAACCTTACTGTCTATAGCAATCCTGAAATTGGAGAAGCGGTTTTTGACCGCAATGCGATTGGCTTTGAGCTAAAACAAGCAAAAGGCGAATGGTTGCCGCGTCTTGATCTTGAATTTCGTGGGGGTGCCGAATGGGCTGATCGCAGTTTTACCCGTCAGCGGGATCAGTTCTTCTATGGTCCTTATGAAGTGAGAGCGACAGGTCGGCAAAAGCTTTTTGATGGATTTGCGACGACCTATGAGATTGAACGTCAGAGAGCTCGTCTGGATGCCACGTCTTTCAGAGTTTGGGAGCGGTCTGAGTTCATCGGTCTGAGTGCGGTGCGTGCCTATGTGGAAGTTTCCCGTCTTTTTGAAGTGAAACAGTCTGCTCAACGCAATATTGCTTATCACTCCAAAGTGGCCTCGGATATGCGGGCAGGTTTGTCTCGCGGGGTTGTCTCCGTTGCAGACGTTCAACAGGCAAGTGAACGGGTGTTTGCTGCACGACTTGCATTACAGGAGGTTGTTGAAGAGCTTGAACTTGCTGAAGCCACGTTTATTGAGGTGGTGGGCAAGCCAGTAGGACGCTTGGGGGGCGTCCCCAGTGTTTCACGACGCATTCCTGGTACGCTTCCTGATGTGTTGAATGTAGCACGGCGGAACAATCCACTGATTGCGTTGCGTAAAGCCGATGTAGATGCTGCGAATGCGCAGATTAAGATTGCAGAGGCAGACTATTATCCAAGATTGGATCTGGAGCTTTCCTCGCGTGTTGGCGAGAACCTGAACGGATTTCCCGGCGTCAATAATCAAGCAACAGCGCTGGTTGTCATGCGTTGGAACCTCTTTAATGGCAACATCACGAAGAACAGGCGTGCTGAGCAGGTTGAGCGGGCAGGTGAGGCACGGATGAGAACGGCGCGGGCTTTTCGTGAAGTTGAGCGGGAAACACGCGCTTCCTGGATCCGGCGTATTGAGCTTTCCAAGCAGCTTGCAATCATAAAAAAACAGCTTTCAGCATCACAACAGCTTCTCATTTCATATGAAGGCCAATTCACCGTTGGACAACGAACTCTGCTGGATGTTTTGGATACACAAAACACAGTCTTTTTTACTGAAGTCTCCGAGATTTCTGCCCGCTATGCGCAAACCTTTGCCAACTACCGATTGCTGGCAGCAATGGGCGGTTTGCTGGAATCGTTTGATGTTCAACCTCCTGCCCAAGCTGAAGCGGGCTATCGCAAAGTACGGGATGATGAGGAAACAGAGGGCTGGCTGCCGGGGAAAGTGTTGCCAGGCGTTTCAGCTCAGTGGGCGCGTGGGACACCTGTTGCCATGCCTAAACCGAAACAATGAGGGAGGGGATTTTGGGCAGACTTAAATTTGCAACGGGCATGAGCGGTCCTGCACTCCTCATCTGGGGGGCTGCCATGCCTCTTTCGGTTTGGGCTGGGGATGCTGTCAGCGCGGACCTTGCCGTTGCGACCTCTGATTATTATCGCGGTGGTGTGTGCTACAACTTCAATCTTCGACACCCTGAGGAGCTGCACAGCGAAATTTCTGTTCGGGTACGTGATTATTTTGAGGAGGCAAATACCGTTGTTGTCTCTGCGCAGCACAGCTCAATCGTGCAGTTGCGATTTGATTGGGCGTTGGAAACAAGAGACTGGTGTGGAGTTGCCATTGGCTACATGAAAGATGCGGTTTGGGATGATGAAGCCGTCAATCGCTGTCTTTGTTTTCGCGAATACATGAGAGAGTACTAAGTCCTCAGGTCATCCAGTTCCTTTTGAAAGGATCTGGATGACTTTTTCCTTTGGGCCATCAGCGAGAATACGGCCCTTATCCAGAATAATCAGCCTATCGACCAGAGAAAGTGGTGCTGTGCGGTGTGTGGCAATGATCAGCGTTTGCTGCGGGGTGACCGAGGATGAGAGGGCATTGATGAACTGCTGTTCGGTCTGGCCATCCATCATGCCTGTTGGTTCATCCAGATACAGTAGTTTTGGGGTGCCCATGAATGCTCTGGCCAGGATGAGCTTTTGTCTTTGCCCGGATGATAGATCACGGCCACCTTCCTCAATCAATCTGGCAAATCCGTGCGGATGAGCATCGATAAACTCCAATGCTCCGGAAAGCTCACTTGCTTTGACCAGCTCTGCATCTGAGGCTTCAGGGCGACCTAATTTGATGTTGTCTCTGATGGATCCAGAGAAAAGGCTAGCATCCTGCCCGATGTAACATATGGATCTTCGCAGTTCCGTGGGTGCAAATTGCTGATGGTCTAAAGTATCGATGGCGTAACTTCCTGACTCTGGAGAATAAAGACCGCTCAATATTCGGCCCAGAGTGGATTTGCCAGAGCCGACAGGGCCGAGTATGGCGATGCGTTCTCCTGCAGAAATGGATAGGTTCAGGTTTTTCAATGTTGGCTCTGCAGCCTGCGGATAGGTGAAACTCATATTCTTTAGAGAAACCTGAGCGTGATCAATGGTTTTGCTCAGATGCCTGGAGGCCCATGGTGTTTCTCGCGGCAACTGATTGATGGCATCCAGTCTTTTGTAAGCGGCTTTGACCTGTTGGAACCGTGCGAGAAAGCTGGAAAGTGTTGCTAGTGGGGCAACAGCTCGTCCCCCAAGGATCACACAGGCGACAATGCCGCCCATGGAGATAAGCTTTTCTGAGAACAGATATGCGCCTGTGACCAGAAGTGCGACTGTGGTGAGTTGCTGCAAAAAGCCCGTTAGGTTTAAAGCCCAGGTAGAAAGCGATCTAACTTTGTTTTGCGCTGAGGCTGCTGCGGCTGTGGCACTCTCCCATTTGCCAAGAAGCTGTCCTTCTGCGCGTTGGAGTTTGATTGTCTCCAAGCCGTAGAGACTTTCTACCAGCAGTGCATTTCGCAGCGTAGCATCAGCAACTGTTGCTTCCACGGCTCTTTTGAGAGGGAACTGCATCAGCAGTCCAATTGTGACCACGCTCATGATTGCTGCAAGAAGCGGATAAACCATGGGGCCACCGATATACCAGATCAGGCCTAGGAACATACCGAGGAAGGCAAGGTCTGTGATGGCAGCGATTGTTGCTGACGTCATGAACTCGCGGATGGTTTCGAACTCACGCATTTCGTTGAGGAAGCCTGCAGTGCTTGCAGGGCGATGCGCCATTTTCAAGTGCATTGCCTGATCAAACAGTCTGGAGGAAATTATCAGATCAGCTCGTTTGCCTGCAAAATAGATTAAGGAAGCACGCAGTGACTTCAACAGCAGGTCAAATAATAACGCGCCCGCTACGCCAAGAGTGAGAACCCAGAGTGTAGGGAAGGCCGAGTTGGGTAAGACACGGTCATATACGTTCATGGTGAAGAGCGGTGAGGCCAGCGCTAGCAAGTTGATGAAGGCTGCAGCAAGCGCAACGAAAGCGTAGTCTCGTGCAACGGCTCTAATGCCACTGAAAAACCAATGGGAATTGTCTTCCTTAGCTGTTTGCTCCTGTGAACCTTCTGGTTTGTAGAAGGGCTTTGCAACAATGATTTCTCCGCTGCAGAGCGCCTGAAGCTCATCCACCTTAGCCAGAACGGCGCCGCCATCTGCATGCGGGAGGGCGACTGCATAGGATTTCTCATCGTACTTTTCCAGAATGACCAATGCACCACCGGACTTGAGGAGTAAAACTGCAGGAAACAAAAGTGAGGAGAGATCTGTGACTTTCTGATGGAAAGCCTTGGTCGAAAAGCCAGCGCGTTTGAGAGCTTTTTGTAGCAAGTCAGCAGTGAGTTTGCCCTTCTCCAGGGGAAGACCTGCGATGAGGTTTTCTGAATTTGCTGGCATGTTGTGTTGAACCAGCAGAATTTCGAGACATCCCCGCAGTGGATCAATCTCGATTAAATCTGACAGTTGAGCGTTTGATGTCGCGTCCTCTGCAGATTTTGTGTTTTCAGGTTCCCGTTTTACATCTTGATTTTTATCTGACGTAACTGTCGAAACTGAGGCTTCGATGACTGGGTCACTCTCTTCATGCGTGGAAGATATTTTAGTCGTCGTTGTGTCTTCCTCGTTTACGGAAGGTGGCGTCTTTTCTTTTCTTGTTTTCGGCTCGGCCGTTTTTGTCAGTTCCAACCTGCAATTCTCCGCAATAGATCCCCGTAGTATTCAGAGAAACCAAGGAGAGTTACCTTTGGTAAGGATAACTTGATTCCGGCTGGTCGCGTGCCTCTGGAACTTGTTGGGGAGTTTCTAGGGGGATTATCTTTGCGCCTATTGCATCTGATGGAACGGGTCAAAAACTGGATGAGGCTTGGATCTGAAATCACACGGCTTCCGCGTGGTGCTGCTCAGGTATCAATTGGTTTGGAAAATGCCGTGTTTGCACGCACGCGCTTATTGGTCCTGATGATCGGATTGCTTTTGATTTCGTTCGTCCTTTGGGCCGGTTGGGCGCAGCTGGAAGAAGTTACCCGTGGAGACGGACGTATCATTCCATCTGCGAAGATACAGGTTATTCAAAGCCTTGAAGGTGGGATTGTTAAAGAAGTGCTTGTGAAAACGGGTGACCTCGTCAGTAAGGGAGATGTCCTGATCCGCTTGGATGATACGGGCTTTTCTTCCAACCTGGGTGAACTGGTGGCAAAACAACTGGCACTGGAGATCGCTCGTGAACGGTTGGATTTTCAGTCCGTCTGGCCGGAGCGTGGGGAAGAGCTAGCTTATAGTGACCACTATCGCGAGAATGCTCAGCAGATTGTTGCTTCGGAGCTGTCTCTTTTTCAAGCCAATCTGGAAGGATTGAAGGGCCAGATTGCAATCAATCGTTCGCGCGTTGCACAGCGTATGGCGGAACTTGAAGCTTCTGAGAACCAGAGACGGAAGGTTCTTGATTTATTGCGCCTTGCAAATGAAGAAAAAGAGTTGAAAGCGCCACTTGCTGAAAAGCAGATCATTCCGCGTACGGATATGCTCAAACTTCAGCGTGAGATTGGTGATCTGGAAGGGCAGGTCAATACGCTTCAGGTTACAGCAGGGCGTTTGCAGGCGGCTGTTGAGGAGGCTGAGCAGGAAATTGAAGGTGTTTACACCAAGTTCCGGCAGGCAGCACGCGCAGAGCTGAGCGAGGTGCAGGCTCAGCTGGATGTTATTGCAGAAGCTTCCAAAGGGGCTGGTGATAAGGTCGATCGCGCAGATATTCGCGCGCCCATGGATGGCATCGTCAACACGATTGATGTGAGCACAATTGGCGGCGTGGCTTCACCTTCTCAGCAGCTTATGACCATCGTGCCCGTTGAAGATGTTTTGCTTGTTGAGGCGAAGGTCAAACCTCAGGATATTGCCTTTATTCACCAAGGACAGCAGGCACTTGTTAAGCTCAGCGCTTATGATTTTTCCATTTATGGCGGACTGGATGGGCAAGTTGAGGGAATTTCTGCAGACACTGTTTACGACGAAAATACTCGTGAGCAGTTTTACTCCGTAATTATCAAAACGAAACAAACGGAGTTAGAAAGTCGCAACAAGAGTCTTCCCATCCTTCCGGGGATGGTCGCCTCCGTCGATATACTCACTGGAGAAAAGAGTGTGCTTTCTTACATTCTTAAGCCAGTTAATCGTGCACGTGAGGAGGCGCTAAGAGAACGGTAATGCGTTATGGCTCTTCCGGAATACCGGGGCAAGCACCGTAGAAAACGTGGTTTGTTGCGACGAAGCTTTGTAGGGATGGTGGTCAAAGCCGCTTTTCTGACTGGTATTGTGGCCAGCATGTCCACTGCGCAAGCTCATAATCTGCGGTTCAGCTATCAGAGCAAAGTGCGCCGCCGCCGTCTGTTTTCCCTAATGAGGTTTACGGGGCCAAACGCTACAAAGAAGAGGGAAAGCTTTGGGTTGTTTGGTTCGGTTGAAATTAGTGGTGGTAACAGCCGGGCTTTCAGGAAATGGCAGGCCGTACTGCCTGAATGCGACCAACAACTGGCCTCCTTGAAAGAGTGCTTTGCCGGAAATCTGCGGTGTGCAGGCTCCGTTGATTATTGGTCACGCATTGTCCGGGGTGTCGGGAACAATAAATCACTGCGGCAGCTTTCGCTGCTCAACTCTTACATCAATGAAAGTGCCGGATACGATCCTCAAGCGGTTGCCGCTGGGCAGGCGGACGTTTGGCGCGCGCCTTTGCAGTTTCTGGGCTTGCGAGGTGATTGTGAGGACTACGCGATTGCCAAGTATTTCAGTTTGTTAGCGCTGGGCTATGAAGAAACGGATCTGCGAGTTGTTGTGGTGAAGGATAGCAGAAGACAAGTCATACATGCAGTGACCACGGTTCAGTTTCAAGGTGCGTGTTATGTACTGGATAGTTTGAGGCCTGTTGCGACCAAGGAGATCGAACTGCTTCATTATCAGCCATTGGTGTCCATGCAGCGGGATCTGCACTTTACACACTTCAGGACAGCAGAGATGCGGCAACGGTTTTGGGCTCAGCACAGGAATGGATAACCGTGCTGAGCGAGGATTTGTCTATGCGTTTAGCAACTCTTTTGAGTTCTCATAGGCAAGGATTGCTCCTGCCAAGTCCTCTAATGCAGCTCCAACTGATTTGAAGAACGTAATCTCGTTTTCACTTGCTCTGCCAATGTTGCTGCCTCTGGTGAGATCGTAAAGATCAGCTTGAACATCCTCAGGCTTCAACGTGCCATTTGCAAGCGGGATGGTCAGGTCTCCGGCTTCTTTCATCGCACCTGCGCGGGTGTCGACAAAAACTCGTGAGCGGGAGATCGCCGCATCATCAGCCTCGCGCATGTTTGGAGTGAACCCGCCCACAAGATCAAGATGACAGCCATCGGACAACCATTCACCTTGTATGAGGGGATCATTAGACAGTGTTGCAACGGAAACGATATCAGCCTGCTCAACAGCTCTGTGAAGGGATTGCTCTGCTACAACCTTGACGCCAAGTTTTGCGCTTAGTTCTTGCGCATTGTCCTTGGCCTTATCGAAGTTCCGGCCCCAGAGGGTTACAGTTTCAATCTGTCTTGTTGTACAATGCGCCTCAATGAGGTTTGCGGAGAGACGGCCCGTGCCGACCATTGTCAGGGATGTTGCGTTTTTGCGAGCAAGGTAATCAGCAGCAAGGGCAGAGGCTGCCGCTGTGCGACGCGCTGTAAGCTCGCCGCCATCAACCAACGCTAACGGTGCACCAGTCTTGCCGTCGGAGAGCAGATAAGTGGCGGAGACTGCAGGAAGACCGGCATCTGCATTACTTGGAAAAACGCTTGCGAGTTTTACGCCGAAATAGGCACCTGATTGCCAAGCAGGCATGAGCAGTAAGGTGGCATCTGCTTTATCCGGCACGCCCATGGTGTGATGGTGCCGAACCGGCATTTCGCAGCCTTCTTTGAACATTGTTCTCAAAGCCTCGACCAGTGGCCGGAAGGGCAGGGCGTTTTTAGTTTGGGTATCGGATAACTGTAACATACCCGTTTCTCCCTTATAATTTGCGAAAGGATGCTCTGATATCTCACAGGATTAGCGGGCGACGGATGTGTTTGTCACTTGAGTTTTCGCGAGAAACGGGTTGTATGCACAAAAAAGCCCGCCGTTTGTGCGGCGGGCAGTCTTTGGGCTCAGCGTGCTGAGTACACGATGTCTTTGATCACATTCGGCGTGATCTTTCCATGCTCACCGATGGCTTTTAAAAAGTCGCGGCTCTCGATGATGTGCATGAGCGTGTCGATGTCGTTTTGATCCGTAATGTTGGCATCTGACAGACGAATTGGCATGGCCAGTTGTTGGTAAAACTCTTCGATCGCATCAATCGTCTTTTCAGCCAGATCTTCAGATGGAGGAAGTGAGAACACTGTTGTTCCCATTTGCTCCAGTTTTGCGCGCTTCAATTCAATCTGGCTGCGCAAGAGGCTTGGCTGAATGATGGACAGTGTTTGGGCGTGGTCAATGCCGAAACACGCGGTCAGCTCATGTCCAATCTGGTGTGTTGCCCAATCTTGCGGCACACCAGATGAGATGAGGCCATTTAAGCCCTGGTTTGCTGCGTACATCAGATTTGCGCGCCATTCATCAGTATCGCGCTCGGGATAGCTCTTGCCCAGTTGAACGAGCGTTCGCAGCAATGCTTCCGCATACCCATCCTGTACCAATGCGCCGGTCGGGAAGGTCAAATATTGCTCGCAGACATGCACGAAGGCATCGATCAACCCGTTCCTGAGTTGGCGTTCTGGCAGTGTTTTCATGGTGTCTGGATCGAGAACCGAGAACACAGGGAAAACAAGAGGAGAGCCAAAAGCGAGTTTTTCACCTGTCGACTTGCGGGTGATGACTGAGTTACCGTTGGACTCAGAGCCTGTTGCAGGAAGAGTCAATACAGAGGCGAGCGGTGTTGCCTTTTGAATGCGATGTTTACCGCTTGGAATGTCCCAGTGATCTCCGTCATAGTGTGCAGCTGCTGCTACAAACTTACAGCCGTCGACAACAGATCCTCCCCCAACTGCGAGGATGAAGTCCAGATCTTGTTCTTTCACCAGCTCTACGGCTTTTTCTAGGGTTTCGAAGTGTGGGTTGGCTTCGATGCCAGAAAATTCAACCACGGTGAAACCTTCAAGCGCGCTTAACGCTTGCTCGTAAACACCGTTCGCTTTGATCGATCCACCACCATAGGCCAACAAAATGCGGCTTCCAGTCGGGATCTGATCCCTAATTTCCGATATTTTCCCTTGACCAAACAAAAGCTTAGTTGGGTTTTGATAATTGAATTTCATTTGATTGCCCGGACAATTGAATTGTGCATACCGAACTTAATGCACTTTTCTCGGGTTTGAAGGGCCGAAGTGAAACTAATTCACTTAAATAATTTGTTGAATGATGAAAGAGACTGGACAGGTTGTTGAGAGTTCCTTCCTGTGTTCCCTTATGCATGGAATGCCGCTCTTCGCCCTGTATTGTTTATAGACAGTGCTCTTTAGGACTTAACGAGTTGTTTTGACTTTGAGAATGGTGAAATGTGCAAATAGTTAGAATATGCAGCGTAGTCACTATCCATATAACATATTGATTTTTTGAATAATTATAAAACATGAATATTTAAATCATATTTGACTTTTGTCATTTGCGAAAGATGTTCTGTTTTCTAATTCTCGGATTGCAAATCATTCTCAATTGCGAGAGGGCGCCAGTTTTGCCCTGGTGATCCTATTGCATTGGAGGGGGATAGGGGAAGTTTGCTCATGTTGGGCTATCCCCTCAAAAGAGATTCCGAGTTTAAGCATGTTGAATAAAACGGCACTTCTATCATTCGTATCAGCAGTGGCAATCAGCTCTGCAGCTCTTGCAGGTTCTACTGAAGTTAAAGTCGAGGTTTTAGACAAAACTTTTGATCCAGCGGGTGGTTTTCTGGCTTACACAGAGTTTGAGCTTTCTGGCGAACCTTTAGCGGAAGGTCTGGGGCTGGATCTTGATGTTCTTGACCCAAATCTCGTCAATCAGCCAACCGCTTTTGATTACGCAGCCGGCATTGAGAGTTATGAATACTCTGAGGAGGCTATGTATGCGGTCAATTATCAGTCCAAGATGGGCCCGCATATCGTAAACGGTCCACTAAACAAAGCACGCGGCGGTTCACTTGAAAGCCTTGGTAAGCGCGTGATTGAACTGGCCGGATCTGTTGCCTTCCCAGTGGAAGAAATTCCGCTCAACATGTACCCGATCACCTTCCCATACATCTCAGCGCTTCCTGAATTTGGTCAGGCAATTGACGGTTCTGTCGTCTCCAGCGATGAGGCGGATATTCTGACCGCTCACGGAAAATCTAAAACAGTAAAAATCGATATTCCGGCGTACTTCCGCGATTATGCTTCGCTCTCCTGGAAAGAGGAAGGCATGGACAAGTCTTTCAATCCCGGAGCTGCGGCAGGCATCATGCTGAAGGATGTCATGTGGGCACAGGATTTCCTCGGCGGTATGCACACAATAGCAGAGGATCTGGAAGTTGAGGCCGAAAGTTCCGTCATGGATCAGGATGGTGTACATGCGCTCGGGGTATCCACGGCAGATGGTTTCAACGGCGTTATTCTAACTGAAATTCTCAATGACCGTCTAATAACACTACGTGATCAGTTTGGTTATGACGGTAAGATGCTTGGCGCAAAGCTGACCGCGTCTTATGATCCAGCACAGGGCCCAATCTGGTTCCCACGCAAGGTCGCTGTGACTGAAAAGACCGAGAACGCCGTGAAAGCCATCGGGTCTTTAGAAGTCATTGACGGAGCATCCACTCTGCATGACACATGGTTGATGTTGTGGCCGCTTTCTGAGATTTACGCATATAGCGACCAACGTACTGCAAACACAAACCAGAACCCGGCTTTTATCGCCGTGTTTGACGGTGCACCATTTGCTGCAGCTGCTGACCTGAACAAAGACAATGATCTGGTGAATGACATTGCTTCTGATGATGTCTTCTCCGCTGCAGGTGTTCTCACAAACGCTACTTTCAAAAACCTTGATGCGCTGCACTTCAACAAAGAAGCGGGCACTCTGGTTGATCGTTATGATGGCAAGCAGGGCTCCAAAGTTACCACTTATGATGCGGCATATACTCTTCAGGCCCTGAACATTTTTCAGCGTTCTCAGGATGCACTAGCCGTTGGTTATGCCTCCGCTGATGCGGGTGAGAGCCTGGAAACTGCACGCGGCAAGCGGGCGCTCGAACTGATTAAAGCGCAGGCAGATTTTATTCTGAAGAATTTGATCTCTGAAAATGGCCTCGCAGTTGATGGGTTTGAGATTGGCAAGGGCGCGAGCACAGAGCAAAGCCTGGGTACGCAGTTCGCTGTTGTTCATGGGTTAACCTCGGCATTCCTTGCAACAAAGGATGAGAGCTACAAAGAAGCAGCACGTAAGCTGTTCCTGACCATTGAAGCGAAGATGTATGACAAGACGATTGGCACATACGCTGCTGTGCCAGGCCAACCAACTGAGCACACACCATACACCGCTGCTGCAATCAGTGCTGGACTGCGTAGTGCAATGCTTATTCTGCGCAACAGTGAAGGCGAGAATGAACCTCTATTGGATCTGGCAAGCCTGACGCACCGATATGAAAGTTGGTTCCGCACTGTCATCAACGGTCGCAATGTGACTGAGGGCATGCAGCTTGCTGAATGGCTGGGAGACAGTGGTGAAAACGTTGTAGCTGGTAGTGAAGATCTGGACACGGATGCAGATGGTGTTCCGCAAATTGTGCAGGCTGGCACAGCTATGGTGATGGCCGGTAAGGTCAAAGTTTTTGCTGCAAAATAAGTAGTTTACCGCGATTTGAAACAGCCTGGGTGTAAAACATCCCGGCTTCTTCTGCCTGTTAACCTAAGTCAAATGCGAAGCATTCGCATTTGGCTATAGAGACAACAATTATAATAATCTGACGAAGAATCGATCCGCAGTCATGGATGATGCAAGCAAGAATAGCGGTCCGGTCAACGGACCTAAGCCAGCACAACCCAGCGCAATAGAATTGTTCTGGAAGCGTCTCGGTTACAAGAGCAAACATGCTGAGTTTGTGCTTTACTTCCTCACTATCAGTGGGTTGATGCTGTGGGATGTTGTTGGCCTTCCTTGGCAGCTCATCCAACCTTCACTTGCCATCCATTTCATTGTCTCCCTTATCCTCTTTCCATTGTTTGTTCTTCCATTCTGGTTTTCTCATCGTGACTTGATCAAGAAGAACGGACGCCCGTTTCTTCGTAGAACAGGCCAGATGATTGAGATTGCCCTGGTACTGTTGGTTCTCAGTGGCATTTATCTCGCGTTTTTTGGCAATCGCGGCAACATGATGGGGCGGGTCGCATATTGGCTCCATCTGGTTCCAGCACTGCCGGTTTCGTTATTGGTGTTTCACCATGCCAAGCGCTATTCGATGGTTAAGGTTGCAGCTTGGATCTTCCCGTTTCTTCTGGCGCTGGTCGCACTCATGGTGCCAGCTTATGCTGCCGTTGAAAGTAGCTCCCTTGTTCTCAGTAGTGAGGGCACAAAACTCATCTCAGCAAACTTTGATGCAGGCAGTGTCACTGTTGTTGACCGCAGCTCTAACAAAGTGCTGCAAGAGATCAAGATCGGTGGTGAGCTACGCCGCATCGCGTTGGATGAAAAACAGCATATTGCAGGTGTAACGGACTACACGGGTGACCGTGTGGTTTTCATTGATCTGAACACAAGCAAAGTTCTCTCTGAGTTCAAGACTGACTATCGTCCATTTGGCATTATCTATGACAAGATCAACAACCTGTTCTGGGTTTCATTGTTTGAAGCGCACAAGATCATTGCAGTTGATCCGAGACAAGGCATCACTCAGGAAATCGACAGCGAAGAGACCCCGCGTGGTCTTGCTTTGCTCAGTGATGGTCGTCTGATCGTAACGCATGCCATGGTTGGCAAGGTCTCCATTTGGGATACCTCAGGGGCTAAGCTTACATTTCTGAAGACGATCAGTTTGGCTGAAACTCAGGACAACGACGAAGCTGTTTCGCAAGGTGTCCCGCGCATTCTGGATGATATTGCAGTAAGCCCGGATGAGAGCGAGGCCTGGTTGCCACACGTTCTTTGGAACTTTGATCATCCTTTCCAGTTTCAATCCACCGTGTTTCCGAGTGTCTCATTGTTGAGGCTTGAACAAGGGCAAGAGAAAGAAGTTGCTGAGCGCCGCAAGCACCTCTTCAAGCAAATCAATATTATCGATACCAACAATCGCACTCGCATTGTTTCAAACCCTCATGATGCTGAATTCTCCGAGGACGGTAAAAAAGTTTACGTTACATTGGCTGGAAGCGAAGACTTGATGGTCTTTGATCTGACACGCAGAACAGCCCTGACCAGCAAGAAGAAGCGCAGAGCGCGCCGCAAGGGCAAACTGAACCAAGGTGGGGCAAAGGTCATGCAGATCTTTCGCCACATTCCGGGCAACAATCCGCGTGGGTTAGTCGTTTCGGGGCAGGACATCTTCGTGCAAAACGCAATGACACTTGATTTCGTAGCGCTGAAGAGAGGTGGGGACGGCCCGTTTGCGCGCGTCACTCTGGGTGGGCAAGCTCCAGCTCCACTAGTGCAGAGCGATCCGGTTGAGGCCAAGCTACGCCGAGGTAAAACCCTTTTCAACAGCGGCAACACGGATGATTCCAAACTAACGCCGATCACTGGTGACTTTTGGATGAGTTGTCAGAGTTGCCATGTGGATGGCTTCAACTTCACCAATGGCTATCTTTACCGATCCACACCAACCAAAAAGTTTGACCGTGCCACGATTGGTCACGACAACTTAAACAATATGATCTCCGGTAACTTCATCGGCGACTACTTGCGCATCATGCAAAAGACGCAAGGTGGTATGGGCCATGACGACCGTGATGGAGCCTTGCAGATCAATCCGGATGAACCGTCAGAACCGGTCAAACGCGACATGGAGGCTCTGCAAGCTTTCATCACGTCACGTGGAAACTTACCGCTGAATGCAAGTTGGATACGCCTTGATGATGATCGTAAGATTCTACATGAGAAAGATTGGGTGAACTCAGCCGCCTGTGCGTCCTGCCATTCTGACATGTTTGAGCAATGGGCAGATTCAAACCACCGTCTGATGGGAGAATCTAACCCATACTTCATGGTCGTGAAATCCGTTGCAGAACAGACGGAAGGTAAGGACTTCGGCAAATGGTGTCTTGGTTGTCATGAGCCGCAAGAACAGTTCACCGAGCCAAAGGCGGTTCCGCAAGAAGGACATATGTTTGAGAAAGGCGGCGCCAGTCTCTTTGAAGCCCTTGAGACGGGCGTACCGGATTCAGATGAAGGCACGGGCTGCTTATTCTGCCATCGTATCACTCGTATTGAAGCAGCTATGGGGCAGACGGCAGGCACCAACGCCAGCTTTACCGTCAATGTGAAAGATAGAGAAAAGTATATCTTTGAAGACAACGACAACGCACTGCTGCACTGGGTGGGTAACCGTCAGATCAACGCCAAGCCCGAAGTGCATGCCGAGTCGTACTCTCAGCCATTTTACAAGGATTCTGCTCTGTGTAGCACCTGCCATAATGAGGTGGCTCCAGGCACAGGTAGTGTCATCGTGAACACCTACGGTGAGTGGGAAAAATCCTCCTACAACAATCCAGCAGATCCCTCCAAGAACCGCACTTGCATCAGCTGTCACATGATGGCTGACGTGCAAAAGATCGGTGAGAATGTCCCGGGCATTTCTACAGATGGGGGCAAGGTGAAAGAGAATGTGGTGACACACCAGTTCACGGGTGCCAATCACCATCTTGTCGGCCTGCGCAATAAGAAGCTCTCAGACATGAGCATTGAGCTTTTGCGAACTGCTGCTGAGTTGGAAAGCTACATCGACGAAAGCGGGAAACTGATCGTTCGTGTCAAAAATGTCGGAGCAGGGCATGCCTTACCAACCGGCGTTGCTGACTTTCGTCAGCTTTGGCTGGATGTGACCGTGAAAGACGCAAGTGGCAAGGTTGTTCTGGAAGATGGCAAGATGGATGATAAGGGCGTCGTACCAACCGATGCTCGTATGTTCCAGAAGGTCTTTGGCGACAAGGATGGCAAGCCCGTCGGCCTGCTCTTCTGGCGTTATGAAAAAATGCTGAAAGATACCAAGATCCCAGCGAATGGTTACCGGGATGAAGCCTTTGCATTGCCAAAAGAAGCTACTTATCCGCTCAGCGTGGAAGTAAAGATGATGTTCCGCATCTATCCGCAGTGGGTGACCGATGCAGTACGCCAATCCTACCCAGATCTACCAAATCCAGAAGCTGTTGTTATGGCTGAACTTACTCAAACACTGGAGCGGCCATAATGTTTGCCAGTTTTCTGATCACATTTCGCGAAGGGCTGGAAGCCTTTCTGTTGGTAGGCATCATCCTGTCTTACATGCACAAACTTGGCGTGCGGCATTTCAATAAATACGTCTATCTTGGTGTTGTACTTGGGTTGATCGTATCACTGGCGTTGGCCTTTGTTTTCCAGGTGTTGATTGACCAGTTTTCCAATCAACACTATCAGCACCTGCTGATGATCTTCATTCTACTTTTCGCCACGCTGGTGCTGAGCTACATGGCGATCTGGATGCATAAACAGGCCAAGGCACAGGTCGACCATGTAAAAAAGAAACTGGAATTCCACATCTCCTCGGGCAACCTGTGGGGCATGGTGTTTCTTGCGTTCATTGCGGTGCTGCGAGAAGGGTTTGAGACCGTATTGTTTTTCTCTGCTCTCATGTATTCAGGGCAGGGCGTGACATTGGAGAACGGTCTGATTGGGGCAACTATCGGTCTTGTTGCATCCATCCTGCTGGTTTGGATTATGATGCGCGGCACCCGCGAAGTTCCGATTGCTCCATTCTTCAAGTACACCAGCTTGCTGATCATCATCATCGCAGCCGGATTGTTCTCGTCTGCCATCAATATGCTGCAGGCGATTGATGTTGTTCCGATTTTGGTAGAGCAGATCTTCAACATCTCGTTTATTTTAGATGATCAGGGCACCTTTGGCACTTTCATGCGGGCGCTGTTCGGATATAACGCGTCTCCAACGCTGATCCAATTTACCAGTTGGGTACTTTACCTTGGACTATTCCTGAGTTTCTGGAGCCGCGGCTATGCTCAAAAAGCCTGAACATGTTTTGGTGTTGGGGGCGGGGCCTGCTAGTCTGACAGCAGCAATCCGCTTGCTGGAGGCTGGTATTCAGGTCACCGTGCTTGAAAAGGCTTCAAAAGAGGGGGGCCAAAGCGGTACAACAACGTTTGAAGGTCGCCATGGGACCTATCGCTTTGACTACGGCGGCCACCGCTTTATCACTCACAACGCGCAATTGCTAAAACTGGTTGAAGAGCTGGTTGGCGATGACCTGTTGACCAGCCAACGCAAAAGCGTCATTCGCTTTCAGGATCGTACCTACGATTATCCATTAGCAATGAGCAACATCCTGAAAACTGCGCCAACCTCATTATTGATTGGTGCGGTAAAAGACTTAGCACTTCTGCCATTCGGTAAGCCCAAGGACGATAACTTCGCAACATGGATCACCAGTCGGTTTGGTAAGACGCTCTACAAAAATTTCTTTGAAGGATACACAGCTAAACTCTGGGGTATTGATCCGGTCGACCTGTCCGCAGACTGGGCTGGTCAGCGCATAAGTCTGTTGGACTTGAAAGATGTTGCCAAACGCCTTTTGCCAATTGGGAACGACACCCCTCGTACCTATGCCAGAAGCTATCGCTACCCTAAGCATGGATTTGGTGCCATTTTTGAGCGCATGGCCCAAAAGGTTGAAGCGCTTGGCGGCGAGATTGTCTTTGATGCAGCTGTCGATGGTTTTGACTTCGCGTCAAATAGAATTAGTGCCGTGAAAGCAGGGGGCTCTTCCTACCCGGCAGATGCTGTGCTCTCCACGCTCTCCTTGCCTTACATGGTGAACATGACAGGTGGCGAAAGTGCGTTAGCGTTCAGAGGATTGCGGTTCTTTAATATGCCTCTTGAAATGGACAACCTCTCAGACTGCACATGGCAGTATCTGTCAGATCCCGACATAATAGCAACGCGATTGCAGGAGCCAAAACGACGCTCGCCGTTCATGGCTCCCAAGGGGCACACCTCTGCAATGTTAGAGATCCCATGCGACCCGGGGAGCGAACTGTGGGAGATGGACAACCAACAGATGTTTACTCAAGCGTGTGATGTATTGAAAAAACTTGGCATCAATAGCGCAGCAGCCACAGGCGAGTACTTCTCATCTTACCAGCGGCAGGCCTATCCGCTGATGACAGTGGGATATGAGAAGAAACGTGCAAACGCAATTGCCCACCTCAATCAGTTTGAAAATCTGATCCAGTGTGGGCGGCAAGGTACCTTCCGCTACATCTTCACAGACACCTCTATGGAGATGGGGCAGATGGCTGCTGATGCGTTGATTAGCGAAAAGGATCAGCGCTCTACCATCTATGAGCATCGTAGTGAAAGAACCGTTATAGAAACGGAAAGTGTGGCTTAGGAGACCAGTCGTGGTGAGAATATTTTACGCATTGCTTATGTCTTTGCTTATTACTGGTCAGGCGCATGCTTACTCTTATGCTGCTGCTGGTAAAGAGCCTCTGATTGATGCGCGGGAAGCCATCTATAAAGCTGTGAACGCCGGAGACTTTGAAGCAGCGAAGTTAGCCGCCAACGAGATCTCCGAGGAACTTGCCTATTTGACGACTGATTATGACAGCGGGCTCTCTGAAGCATTTGAAAGGGCCTTAACCTCTCAAGATACAGCGACAATCGCAGTTGCTATCAATCGCCTTTTTGTTGCGGAGATTACTCGTCGTTTGCAAGCCGGTTCCGAAAACTTGAAAGACTACCAGACCGCTAAAGTTCTTGTTGTCAAATCAAAACGATTCTTCGATGCCATGGCCGGGGAGTTACCAGGCAAGCGACGTCAAGCAGCAGATCAAAGCCTCCGTCAAGCACTTGAAGCCATCGGAAACCCTGGTGTTTTTGGGGTGGGTAAGCGTGAGGCAGATCCTGCCGCTTACAATGCAGCTGTTGAGGACGTCTTAAAGGCGTTGGCAAACTAGTATGTTGCGACTTGGCTGGGGCGCTGCTCTCTTTTGCTACGTGACTTTGTCCATTTGGTTGCTCCGCCACACACCAAGCATCCCAAGTGATGACGCCTATTTCTTTGTTAATGGCACAGTTCGCTTCAGTGTGCTTGAGTTCAGGCCACATTTTCCGGGGTATCCGGGATTTATAGTGCTGAGCAAACTGCTTGTTTTGATCGGCTTGAGTGCGAAGCAAGCAGTCTTCTACCTGAGCCTATTTTCTGCACTGTCTTTACCTCCTCTTGCAGCATGGACTACCCAAGCCTGGGGAGTATCTCATAGAGGTGTGCTGCTGGCCTTCTTCGCAGTTTTGACGCAGCCTTTCCTTCCGCTTGTCGCATTAAGTATGATGAGTGATGCAACAGGTATTGCATTCTTTCTTGCAGCCTTGGCTTTTATGGGTAGAGGCAAACACATCAGGGCAGGGTGCTTTGCAGGGTTTGCCCTAGCCTGCCGGCCATCTTTCATTGTTCCAGTTGCTCTGGCCTTAATCACTGAATGGTATTTGAAAAAAGATGCCCGCACAAAGCTCTTTATAGCAAGTGCGGGCATACTGCTCGTGTTCTTCGGAGGAGTATTCCTGCTGGAAGGCGAGGCTTACTTGATTGAAGCGCTGCGGTTCACCGAAGGTCATTTCACTGTTTGGGGTAACACATCGTTTGAGCAAACCTTCGAACGTGAAGGCTGGTTGGATGCCTTTGAAAAAGAACCCATAGCTCTCGCAAGCTTGCTCTTACTTCTCCTCATAGCTGCCCTTGCTTTCCTAACCCGCCCCAAGCTCACACCCTTGCTGATAGCAGCAGCTGCTGCCGTACTCTGGACACTACTTGCCCAAAACCCCGAAAACCTCCGCCACGTGCTCCTACCTGCAATTTTGCTGATGATTTGGTTGGTGAATTCTTCTGGCAAGTGGGCAAAACCTGCTTTGGTTCTTGTCATCACTTTGCAGCTTGGCATCTGGCCGCAATTTCTAATCAAGCCCGTAGCTATCTCACCTCTCAAGCAAGCAGCAGACTTTTTAGGACAACAACCAACCGGAACTCTTGTTACAAATAGAGGCGTTTTCTTTCTTCGAGCCTCATTGCCACAACATAAGATTCACGATGCGTTCTTTTCTGACAGTGTGGAAGCTAGTTTGCAAAGCCAAAGGCATGGACCAATCTGGAAATTGGTTAGGTCTCGGCCCATGAGCAATGTGTGGTGCAACTCAGAAAAAACGTTTGTGGCAAGAATGTCCGTTGAAAAAACGTTGGGTTTGCAGACGTGGTGCCGTTGACGCTTTAGCCAATTTTCCTTTGCTTTAGTTAGTACTGTCCGCGACAGTGTTGGCTGGGTTGTTTTCTATGTATATAATTGATTTTTTATTGAAATTTCTTATTTTAGTATAAATTATAGAGCTCTCGATGATTACAAAACTCGCGTTAGGCTTCTCGAATTGATTGGTTTGTACTGGCTCTCTGAGAATAATCGCTTGCATCTGTCTCGTCGTTATCCAAAAAAGGCCAGAGAAACTCCGACCTTTTTTCCTTTCACGATTTGCTCTAAAACCTAACCGGCATCCTTTGCGTTTTTGAGGAGGAAGTCTAGGACTTGGGCTTTTTCTGTGTCTTCTAGTCCTGCGCGTGGGAACATGGATTGGGTGATGCCTTTCCACTGGAGCTGTGTGAATTGGGATGGGTCACGAGGGCCGTGGCACACGGTGCAGCGTTGATAGAAGAGTTTTTCACCTTCACTCATGTCTGCGTAAAGAGCTTCCACAAGACCATCGATGCGATCAGAATTCACTGCTTCTTCTGTTACCGCGGAGAAAGTCATGTCCTCTAGAATTGCAGGTGGTTCATAGGCACGATTTGGACCTTCAGGATCTTCACATTTGCGCAAGGATACCAGACAGGTGTTTGCTGTGGTTGCCTGACTGAGACCACTTGAGCGCCGGGACGAGGTTACAAAGTTGATCAATCCAGAGTTACAACGACCTTTGGAATCGACTTGCGGCCAGCCACCTTCATAGATTGAGACAACACCCGGCATAATTTCATCGGAAACCACCGCGCCAGCGATCACGGTTCCGCGATCATTGTAAAGCTCTACCAAGTCACCATCAGCAATACCGCGTTCCTCTGCATCCTTAGCGCTAATGCGGACAGGTTCGCGGCCTTGCACCATGTAAAGTTCACGCAGGCGCTCGGAGTTGCCCATCTGTGAGTGCAAGCGATACCATGGGTGCGGGCTCACTACATGCAGCTGGCCTTCCTTGGCGTTGCCAAGATACTCTGCAGGTTCCATCCACACAGGCATGCCAGGGCAGTCATCCAGCTCCATTTCAGCAATGCTCTTACAGAACATTTCTACCTTGCCAGACGTCGTGTGCAGTGGATGTCCTTCTGGATCCTCATAGAAATCGCCATGACGAACCCATTTGCGAGCTTCTACAGGGACATCCATCCGTGCATAGCCTTTTTCCCAGAACTCTTCAAAGCTCTCGGTCGCAGAACTGCGTGCGTAGGCCGCTTTGATGTGTTCCATGTATTCAAGGCTCTCAGTAAACTGAGTGTCGAGCACAAAGTTCTCAGCGAGGCGGGCGAAGATCTCGTAATCGCTCAGGCTCTCACCAAGTGGCTCAATCACCTTTTTCATGGCGTAAACGCGGTCATTTGAGTAAGTGCCGCCGGATGTGATGTCATCACGCTCAAGAGACGTAGATGCAGGCAACACAATGTCTGACCAACGTGTGGATGCGCACCACCAAGGGTCCTGACAAACAACTGTATTCACTGTCTGAAGTGCATTGATCAGTTCGTTTGTATCCTGCTGGTGAGACATGAAGTTGTTACCAGCGTTATAGATCATCTTAACAGTTGGGAACGTGCGCACAGAACCGTTGTGCGTGAACTCTTTACCTGGGTTCTTCAGCATTTCAGAAATACGAGATGCCGGGCAAATTGCGCTGACCAAATTGCGGCCTTGAGCCAAGCCGGATGGTGTCGATTTACCAGAGGTTGGCATACCGCCATTGCCGTAATGCCAGGAGAAACCAACGCCTTGACCCGGCTTACCGATTTTCCCAGTCAGTGCTGCAAAGTTAATGATCGCCCAGTGTGTCATTTCACCATGGTGAGCACGCTGCAGTGACCATGCACCGGCAATTTCGACTTTCTTGGAAGCGAAGAGTTCTGCAAGCTCTCTGATTTTATCAGCAGAAATACCTGTTATAGAGGAAGCCCATTCAGGTGATTTTTCAACGCCATCGTCTGTACCCATCAGGTAGTCGATGAACTTGTCTGAGCCTTCTGCGTATTTTGCAAGATAGGCTTTGTCGTGCAGATCCTTTTTCACCACGTGGTAAGACATGGCGTTGAACAGGGCGACATCTGTGTTTGGAATGATCTTGAGCCATTCCGCATCGAAGAATTCATCAGATGCTGTGCGCTGCGGGTTGATGGAGATGAACTTCACACCGTTGTCGCGAATTTCTTCCCAATGTGCATACATGCCATGGTCAGCAACACGGAATTCAACACGGTTGTTTTTAATCGGATCACAGCCAACAAGCAGGAAGATCTCGGTTTCATCCCGGATGACTTCCCAGGAAGTTTGTGCGGAATACACTTCCATGTCGCCAATCACATGCGGCAGGCTGATCTGAGAGGCGCCACCGGAGTAATCGCCTGCGGTCATGGAGCAACCACCGAACAGATTGAAGAAGCGACCTTGCAATACGTTTGGCCGCATCACACCCGCATGGGACCAGCCACCGTAAGATGAAGAGAAGATACCTTCGTTGCCATAGTGCTCGATGGTGTCAAGAATAGCTTTGGAAGTGAGACGGAGAGCCGTGTCCCAATCAACACGGACAAACTCTTCCTTGCCGCGTAGCTCTGGTCTGATTTCGCCACTCTCCCAACCTTCCAGATAGGATTTACGCACCATTGGATAAAGAACTCGGGTCTTATCATAGGTCCGGTCAATCACACCGTATGTCAGCATTTCAGTGGGACGAGCATCCAGTTCGATCATTGGCGCCATGCCAGAGATCTTGCCATCTCTTACAATGGCCTCGAACGGACCGTAGTGCGTTGCATGGAACACGCGGCGGCTGTGAGAATTTGGATCAATTGAAGCCAATGCGGAACTGCTGAGCAAGCTTGATGCAAACAGAGCAGAACCACCTTTGAGAACTGACCGGCGACTGACGTTGAAAGTAGTCATTTTTCTTCCCTACGATTTGAATGACTGTGTTTTCAAAAGCATCGCAAATTTGATTGAACAGGTCCCACGCAGCTCATGAATGGATGGTTCGATTTTGTAACAGAATGTAAATCCGCCTATCGTAATCAGAATGAGTTCGGTAAAGTCCTCTCATGACTGACACTTTTCATATCGTGATTGTTGAAGATGATTTGGTGACTCGCAAGCGCCTGGGCGCGTTGTTACGTCAGCAGCGGTACACTGTGAGCGAAGCAGAAGACGCTGATCAGATGGAAAGGATTATCGAACGAGACAATCCGGACTTGCTGCTCGTTGATATCAATCTTGATGGAAAAGATGGCTTGCAGATTACGCGCGAGCAACGTGCCCAGTCTGATATTGCGATAATTCTGCTGACAAGCCGCAGCGATCAGGTCGACCGGATTATCGGCCTCGAGATGGGCGCGGATGATTATGTAACCAAGCCATTTGATGCACGCGAGTTGTTGGCCAGAGTGAAAGTGCTGCTTTATCGTGTGGGGCTGCACCGCAAAACACAGGCACGGCAACTTGAGCCATGTACGATGTTTGGTAGCTGGACTTTTGATCCCAAACGCCGGCGGATCGTACAGGAAGATGGAACAGCTGTTGTTCTGACACGCGGCGAGTTTGAGCTGTTAAATGCCTTCACTCAGCATTCAGGGCAAGTCCTCTCCCGGTCACGTCTCCTCCAATCCGTGACGCATCGACAATTCGTGTCTGACACTCGTATCGTTGATGTGCTTGTTGGCCGCTTGAGGCGTAAAATAGAACAAGATCCACCTCACCCAGAGCATATTATTACCGTTCATGGAGAGGGTTATTTGTTCATTGGGGATGATCCATAAGCAACCAGAAGCTCAATCTTCAAAGGGTCTAAGACCGAGATGTAAAGCCGTCTCCTGTAAATGGCTCAGCTCCTCATCCAGCCCTGACAATACCGGAGTAAGCTTGATTTGATCGGCAGATAGATCCCCGGCCATCATTTCAAGATCTCCAAGTAATTGCACGCTTCGAGTAAGATTGAAGTTGGAAACAGCTCCTTTCAAGCGGTGAGCGAGATGCGCTAACATCTTCATGTCACCAGCTGCGAAAGCTTGCTTTAGCTCTTCAACATCCTGGGGTGTCTTCGCGAAGAAGTCGGCAAGAATGGCCATAACATTGTCCTCGCCCATGTATCCAATGTCCTCAATCAGACCGGTTTTCACGGCATCGATAGAAGGAGCTGCGTCACCAATATCTTCTGAGAGCAGTTTATCTGAACTGACGTTTTGAAGAGTCGCGACAAGATTGCTCGGAGATATCGGTTTTTGAACAAACTGCTTGATATTTGCTGCTTCCAGAGCACTCATATCTCTGAGTTTGTGAGCAGTAACCGCAATCAATCGAGGGAGTTTTTGATTGGCGCTTGTAAGCTCATGCATTCTGCGGGCGGTTTCAACACCAGTGATATCAGGCAGGTCCAGATCAAGCAGCACAGCATCAAACGGCTTTTCCTCATAAGCCTTCAAAGCTGCAGTTCCATCTTGCGCTTCGGTGACTTCACATCCCATCTTTTCCAGATAGCCACGGGCAACCATGCGGCTGACAGAGTGGTCTTCTACGACCAGCACGCTCAGCCCCAAATTTTGATCAATCTCATTCTCCTGATCACTGGCAATTTCTGAAAGTGCTCCTTCTTCAACAGGCACGATCAGTTTAAAACAAGAGCCGACTTCAGGCTCGCTTTCAACGGTCAGAATACCCGAAAGCGCTTCGGTTAAACGGCGGCAAACTGTAAGCCCTAACCCTGCGCTGAAGCGTTTATTGCCGTAGCTGTTTGGTTGATGCTCATAAACATCGAAGATGTGCTCCAGCTGGTCCGCTGCAATGCCGATGCCAGTATCTGTAATTGAGAAGATGAGTAGGAATGTGCCTTCTTCTTCACCGGGTCGTTGATCTATCTCCCAAAAAATCCGGCCAGACTCAGTGTACTTGACTGCATTGGAAAGCAGGTTAATCAATATCTGCCTCAATTTGGACGCATCCCCAAAGACAACGCGTGGTACGAGCGGAGAGATTTTGATATCTAGGTGTAGACCTTTCTCTATCGCATCCGTTTTTGCCAGATCAGCCACCTGCGCAATAAAGTCATCCAGCGAAAAGTGTAGTTTGTTGATATCAACGCGCTCTTCTCGATATCGCTCGTAGTTCAGCAGATCATTAGCAATCGCCAGAAGATCTTGCGCAGATTTTCGTGCGATAGTCATGCGACCTTTGATTGGATCAGATACGTCATGTTCGATAAGGCGCAGCATGCCAATTACACCATTCAGCGGTGTTCGGATCTCATGGCTCATCACTGCAAGAAATTCAGATTTAGACCGTGTTGCCTGCTCCGCCTGCGCCCGGGCTTCATCACTTTGTCGAGCTTCCTCTAAGTACTGCTGGGTGCGTTCTTCAACTTTGTCTTCCAGCTCTCGTTTGCTCGTTTGCAGGTCTAACTTCAACTGATGGTTATGACGTACCTTGCCGTAGAGAATTTCCACCGCACGCTCCAGTCCCCCAAGATCATCTCGGGAGGTTCTGTGAATCGCCTGCGTGAAATCATCTCTCGCAAGTGCAACAATTCCAGAAGCGATGGATCGCAAACGAGCAACAATTCTTCTATTGGCAAAAATGAATATGGAAGCTGCGATGCCAAGCACAATCAGCACAAGGCCCGAAAAGCCAATCAGGATCCATTCCACCTTATAGCTCAGGCTCTTTTGTTGGCTTTCTGCGTATTCCTGATTGAGAACAATCAGTGATCCCAAACTGCGGGATAGCTCCTGAGACCTGATGCTCACGCTTCTACTTGTATTGAGCGCCTTTTGCCGCAAATCGATCTCACCCATCAGAATCTCTGTAAGTTCAGAGGGAGAGAAAATTTCATTGAGTTCACTCAATCGTCGCTCAACCTGATCGGCCCAATCCGGACCGCGAATGAGCAAGGCGCGCCCTTCAAGTCGCTTCAATTGTGCAGTTGCGTCTCTCAGGAATTGTTCGCGCTCCTCCTTAACAAGGGAAAAGCGTACGGTCTGCAAAAGGCTCTGAAGCGTGATTGCGGCCTGTCTGAATTCGATCATTCGTTCCAAAAGAAAGAAATCTTCATCAACCAGCTTATCAAGCTTCTGCTCTTTTTTTTCCTGACTTTGCTGGTCATAAAGAGACGTAATATCGATCGAAACACCCACTCGCGCATTGGAAACCAGATTATCACCAATGACTGTCAGTTCAGACAGTGCTTCAAGCCCCTCCCGGCTCAGGGTTTGTAGCCGGACATCGAACGCTTTGATTTGGCGGGACAACCCAAGAAGGTTTTGTGTTTCTTTAACAAGAGCTAGTGCGTTATCATGAACAACCGTTGTATTGAACTTCGTCGCCTCCAAAGCAGAAACAGAGGTCAGATTTTGCTGTATGGTAACCGCTTCACTTTCAAGCTCACCGCCAAGGCGAATAATCTCACCTTCATGTTGTGCAAGCGAAAATTCGCGAGACAGCTGGGCCACTGTTTCTGATGAACGCCCCAATGCACCACTCGCCGTGGTCAGACGAATATTGCTTTGCATCAACGCCTGATAGGTTTGGCTCAGATACAGTACACTTCCAAAAGCCAGAATGGCGGTAAGAAGGGAGAGCCCTGCAAGTGTTGAGAAGATCAGCTTAATCTGTCTATCAAATCTCACCTTAGGCTCCTGATATTCAATGAAGTTTCCAGTAACTCAATTTGGCCAGTGCATCATCGCAACTGCAATACTATTGCTGTGCCTCCTCTCATTTGTAGGCCAAAGTACAGCACAGGACTTTGATTTACCTATTGAAGCCCACAAAATACCATTTGATTTTTCAAGCCCTGCCCAATCGGCTACATACACTCCCTCCAAGGCTTCTGGAAAAGGCTTCTCCGTTTGCGTTCTCGTTCCTCATATGAAAGATGAATACTGGATAAGCGTTCACTCTGGATTTCAGGAGAAGGCAAAGCAACTACAGCTGAATTTTGATTGGCATGAAGCAGGTGGCTACCTAAATCTAGACCGTCAGGTAGAACAAATCCGCACCTGTGTTTCCAAAGGACACGATGCAATTGTAATTGGTGCTGTCAGTGCAAAAGCGCCTAAACTTCTTAAAGCTGTTTCAAAGGCTAGCCAACAAGTACCGGTTATCGCCCTCGTGAACGATCTTGCCTCTCCTGATTTGAGTGCAAAAATAGCTGTTTCCTGGGAGCGTATGGGGCAGATGCTGGGAAAGAAGATCGTCAGCGACTTGCCCAAAGGACCAGGCCGTCAGTTTACGGTCAGAATGGTGTCAGGCCCCTCATCTTCTGGTTGGGCTCCAATTTTAGAAAGAGGCCTTAGAGAAGGTTTGAAGTCTGATCGCATCACCGTCATCAAAAACTTTGAAGCAGACAGCGACTACCACAATCAGTTCCAGCAGGTAGAAGCTGCTGTTGCAGAGTGTGGCCCCAACGACATCCTCGTTGGAAGCGCCCCTGCCGCAGAAGCTGCCATGTCCCTCATCAATCTCATCCCCTGTGCATCAAAGCCAAAGATCTACGCAACCTATTACTCTCACGCCGTAAAACGCGGCCTCCGCTCAGGCAAAATCGCAGCATCAGTCGTAGATTTCCCCGTCCTCCAAGGCTGGCTCGCCGCCGACCAAGCAACAAAATTGCTGACAG
Organism: Pseudovibrio sp. W74; assembly: GCF_001623085.1. Classification (NCBI taxonomy): domain Bacteria; kingdom Pseudomonadati; phylum Pseudomonadota; class Alphaproteobacteria; order Hyphomicrobiales; family Stappiaceae; genus Pseudovibrio; species Pseudovibrio sp. W74. Next base: position 424,300 of record NZ_LMCJ01000017.1, on the reverse strand, counting down.
GTTCTCTAGAAGACAAGCAGGTTGGCCCAAAAATTCAAATTACGACACCCAAAACCCTTCCAGCAGACAAGTGGGCTATTGTTTCGGAAGCTTTTAGGTAGGAGTAAGAAATGCGGTATTCGATCATTATCAATGATATGTATCTATTACTATGCTGGAAAGTTATGTAACACTTCCAGACTGCATATACTTCACCAGCTGAAACAACGCCTGATGCGCCATGGAGTTATAACAATAGCTATCTTGAGTGGGCGGCCTGTTAAGCTTCCTTTGAAGAAGTCTC
>NZ_LMCJ01000017.1:394240-424007 GCF_001623085.1 Pseudovibrio sp. W74 | reverse complement strand
ACCACTCGCGAATAACCGCCGTCCACGTTTCTCTTTCTTCTTCCGTATTCAATTGTCAATGAACAGGGCTTCCACCCACACTCAAAAGAGTAAATCACTCACCAGCTCAATCATTTCCGATCGAGCCTGAGCGATCAATCCTTTCGAGGAACCCAAGAGCGCATCGTGCCGTCGCCGGCAGCGCCGTCGCTCTCGATGAGCTGGGTTATAGGCCTGAGCCCTCCAACCGTCAACCAGAAAACGACAAAAAAACCCAAAAACATCACCCACCTATGTGTAAAACATACCTAATCAGCAGAAACCCGCCGTTTCAATTCCACACCGTCCCTGTGGGGGATAAATCTATCTAATCAATCTCCCCCGACGAGAGGTTTAAAGGCGCCCTATTTCCCCGTAATCACACCAGCCATTCTCCATGCTCCAACTCCCGGCCACCAAAGACTCAGGGAGAACATTACAGGAATAGACCGCGATCAAATCAGACTGCACTCTCTCAGAACGCTGGCAAGCGGACTTCGGAGCAATCCGCGTTCTTTGAAAACTGAATAATGAATGGGGGTGTATGGTGGTCGTGGCACAGGCTGCAGCGCCTGAACTCGCCGAGATGACCGCTATGCGATGAGAGACGCCCAATGGAAAGCCCCGCCATTGCGTTCGTTTGCGTGATTTTGCGCGAAACAGCGTTTTTATGCGCTCGAATGTGCAAGACGACAAGGAAACAGCACGTATGGGGAGACGGAGGACTAAGAACGGCATCAGCAAACGCCTCTTGCTCCAGCCAACTGAGAGACAGGACTTATCCTCCTTCTATCAAATCTTATAAGCGCAAAACAAAAAACTATCCCCGCTAAGGTGGCCCTACTGCTTATAGAAATGGCGGAAAATTCTGCGAGATGATTTTAATTGCTTCTTATAAGCTGGCTTCATGGGGAGTTTAACATGCTCTCAAATCCCGGCACCTTGGATTTTCAGTTGAGCTATGTTCTGGCCGGAACATTGGAGGTCCCTATGAAGACCATTATACTCGCTGCGACCACACTGCTTTTTGCAGGCTTAGCTCTTCCTTCTGCTCAGGCCGGACAATGTCCTCCTGGCCAGGAAGGTTCAGCCATTGACGATAGCGCTCCAACGGAAAACTATTTGGTAGAGACTGAAGAACTCGATGCTATCGATCTTGGCAAAGAGAAGGTCAACATCCCTGATCATAACCTTCGTATGCGGACCATTACGGTTCAACCGGGAGGACACGTTCTTTTACATGGTCATGAAAATCGACCGGCTCTGGCGCTGGTCACAGAAGGCGAGTTTGTTGAGTATAGTAATGAGTGCGGTGTGCCGGTCATTCATAAGCTTGGTGAAGTGATCAACGAAAACTCTGAGGTGCAGCATTGGGTCAAAAATAAAGGTGACACGCCAGCTGTTCTGACGGTCACCGATATTGTGGACTTAACCGATACTCAGCAGGGAAACTTTAAGTAGCTTCAGTTTCCAGCTCAGGTTCAACTTCGCGCAGGTTGAGGTGGATGCCTGCCATAGCGCAGCGGGCTGAGCCGCCTGCTTGTTCAATGGTATCCAGCTTCAACTGAACAATCTTGGTGCTCTGCTCAATCAGATCGATCTGATCCTGATGTAAAGAAGAGTATGCTCCCTCGGACATAGCAAGAAGCAAGCCTTCTGTTTTGCTATGCAACTCAATGGAACGTCCTGCACAGGCTTCAATTTGCTCGTTGTTCAACTGAACAACCTGACGTCCAGACTGCTCTAAACGACGAAGGATCTCTGCTTTTTTTGCAGGATCAGTGATCAAGTCTGATCCAATCAATGCGATGCCAGTGCCAATGCAAAGAATTTCATTGGTGTGAGTAACAGGCTTGTCATCAGTGTGTTGCGCCTGAAAAATCACCGGCTCATATTTGAAATGATCACAGAACTGTTCCAGAGCCTGCTGATTTGCATGACTTGACGGGACTGCATATACAACGCGCTCGACGTTATCGAAGACCATTGCGCCCGTTCCTTCGAGGAACTGCTGCTCATCTTCCAGCTCTGAAAAATCAACTACATCCTGAACGCGGTATTCGGATTTAAGAAGCTCGATTACATCACTACGACGTTCTTTTCGACGGCTCTCCGCCTGCATTGGGTAGATGGTGACATAACCGCCTGCATGCGTTGACAGCCAATTGTTCAGAAAAACAGAGTGTGGTGTGTCACGAGACTTATCTTCGAACAGATGAACATCAACACCATGCCTACTCAACTCATCTGCTGCGGCAGAAATCTCAACATATGCCTGTTCTGCAAAATCGATGTCTTTTTGAGATTCACCAATAAGACTGCGAGAACTGCTCTGAGCTGCATCTTTGCGTGTGCTGAAAAACAAAGGGCGGATCATAACAACGGCAGATGGAGCCTGAACGGATCGGAGAGTAGGTCTGTGGTTCGTCATTGGTTCTGCTTCTTTTTGATGAGTTACACAGTGCACCATTCATAGGGCGCAGATTATTTTTGGGAGGATTGGAAGCGGTTTTCATTTTTGATTGGCGATTTCGCTTCGTCTTACCGAAGCTCATCTCCTCCTGATGGCTCGCGGCTTGTTTTCTGAATTGGTCTTTCAGAAAGTACGCACTAAAAAATATACAAAATTGTGTAAATATTGAGGCATTACTCAAAAAACACCGTTGAGTCAGCACAGCAAAACTAAGAAATACGTGGATTTATACTATTATTATCATCACGTTACAGAAAACATTAGCTGAGTTAGAGAGGATTACGAACTAGACGATTTTCATGCGATCATGATGATGAAACTCAATGAGAAGCCAGCCTCAACTCGTATAAGGCGTGGTAGAAATTGATAGAAAAACATTTGAACCGGAAAAGAACATGCATGCGCTGATCGTCTATTGCCATCCAAACTCTGAAAGTTTCAGCAAGGCTGTCCTTGAACAGGTGGTAGAGACACTCAGGCTTCACGACGTCAGCCTGGATCTCATTGATCTTTATGAGGAGGGTTTTCAGCCAGTTTTAACCAAGGGCGAGCTGGATAGCTATTTGGATACCTCCCTCAACCAGCAAGGTCTTGAGCACCACATTGACGTATTGCAGCGCTGCGACACGCTCATCTTCATTTATCCAACCTGGTGGTATGGCTTGCCTGCCATGATCAAAGGATGGCTTGATCGCGTGCTGGTGCCAGGTGTTGCTTTTAAGCTGACTGAAGAGGGGGCGATCAAACCAAATTTGCGGAACATTAAGAAACTTGCCGTTTTTACCACCTGCGGTGCGCCAAGATGGCTTAGTTTTCTTATGGGTATGCCCGGCAAGAAAACCGTTTTGCGGGGCGTGCGTGTGCTTTGCAACCCATGGGTAAAAACCAGATACGCTGCCCATTACAACATGGACAGCTCTACTGAAACCTCAAGGCGTCGCCATTTAAAGGTGATTGATCGAAAAACCCGCAGCCTTTGCAAAGCTTAGCCCCTCTTCTCAGGCCAAACCAAAGATGGCCTGCGGACAGCGACTGACTCTAGAGGTATCTGCCATGTTTCCTCGACGCTATTGGATGGATTTTAAAACCACAGACTTTGAGAATATTGATGCTCAAAGGACGATTGCGATTTTGCCGACAGCTGCTGTTGAGCAACATGGTCCCCATCTCCCGCTTGGAGTGGACACATACATTAATGAGGGTATGCTTGAGACCTTGTGCGCCCGTGCACCGGAAACGCTGGACTTCCGCATTTTGCCTTTACAATGCATTGGGAAGTCTGATGAGCATATTCATGCGCCCGGGACACTGTCGCTGAGAGCCGACACAGCGGCAAAACATTGGATTGACATTGGCACTTCGGTTGCGGCCTGTGGCATCCGGAAAATGATCATTGCCAACTCTCATGGCGGGAACCTGGACTTGATCGGCATTGTCGCGCGGGAGCTTCGCATTCGCTGTAAGATGTTGGTTGGCAAATGTCATTGGTCCAGCTTTGGAGCGCCAAAAGGGCTGTTTAGCGAGGAAGAACTGAAGTTTGGGCTGCATGGAGGCGATGAGGAAACTTCGTTGATGCTGCATTTTCGGGCAGACCTTGTTGACATGTTGCATGCACAAGACTTCCGCTCAACAGCTCAAAATCTTGATGAGAATGCCCGGCTGGGGCCAACCGGGCTCCCTTCTTATGGCTGGATTGCTTCTGATTTGAACCCGCATGGGACAGTGGGAAATGCTGCAAATGCAAGTTCAGAGAAAGGGCGTTTGACCGCCGAGCATCAAGTGGATGGCTTTATTGAGTTTTTACAAGAGACAGCGGATTTCGACATCAATCGGTTTGATTAATGTTTCCTGTTGTTAGCTTTGGCGAAATTCTTTGAAGCAACCAGGAGAACCTGTTTTAATTGGTTTTAGTCAGTACTGTATGTGGAGTTGAGCAATGCAATTTCTAAAAGTGATTTCAGTTTTTTTGCTCACACTTTTCAGTACGCCAAGTATCAGTTTTGCAGCAGACAGTCTCAGCCTTTCAGGCGGGCAACAATGGCTTGTTTTTGCCAGCAAACAGGATGCGACCGAAGCTGTGCAGCTGGCGGAAGGCTTTCAGGAAGCTCTGCAAGGGACACCCTATCAAGATAAAGTGCGGGTGGTTCGCTCAGAAAACGGCTGGTTTGGTGTGGTTGTTGGCCCTGTAAACTTTAAAAACCTTCAATTGGCGCGCCAGCAGATTGCGATTGATTTGCCTGAGGATGCTTATCTGTCTCACGGGCGCCGCTACTTGGAGACTGTCTGGCCCGCCAGAAACTTGCGTTTTGGAGAGTTTGAAGCGCAGAACCATTTTTCTCTGAAACTCGAAAAGCTGCGAGTTGATGCAGACCTCATCACGGAACAGGCTGACCCGAATGATGAATTCTCAAAGAATTCAAAGGTGCAGGTTGTTGGATGGATTGGGCAGAATAAAGTGTTCTCGTTTGAGACAGAGCCAAGTTATTTTCCTCAGTACGGCCAGAGCGTTGAGGTTATTCGTCTTGCCAGGGAGACTGAGTTTCCTCAGGTCGTGATCAAGCGATTTACGGGTGGGGCGCATTGCTGTGTGGAGCAACAGATCATCACGCAAAATCGAGAGGGAAGCTGGGTGATGGTTCAGGGTGCGGTGCTGGATGGCGGATATGGCTATAGCTTTGAGGACTTGGATGGTGACGGCACACTTGAGCTTGTGAGTGCGGACAGCAGCTTCTTTTATCTTTTCGCGCCATACGCAGGCAGTTTTGCACCGCTTTACATTGAAAAGCTCTATTACGACGAAATCACCGATGTGAACATGGACCCTGTCTATCAGCCTGCCTTTCGAAAAGAACTGGCTTATCTCGAGGAATTAGCTGGCGCTGAGAAGTCGCTTTGGGGCGAAAATGGCTTCCTTGCCTGTTGGGCAGCTCTTCGGGCGCGGTTGGGAGACGGGATGGCGGCTGTCGCACAAGCCACAGAGAGAAGCCGGAGTGATCAAGAAGATTTCCGGAAGTATGCCTGCCCGGATGGAGCGCCAAGTTCAAAGTGCGATTACGAGAATGCAGTTGCCTTGCCGTTTCCAGTCGGTTTGACCGTACATTTGATAGAAAGAGGCTATTTGCCAGTTCAGCCGCTTCGTTAGGAAATGGCTCATACACGTGCCAAGATCTATCTCTTTGTTCGCACGCGTATTCCTGCCCAGAGGCCGGAACACCTTTTGGGAAAACGATCCAGCAAAAGTTATCTGAGAGCAACTCCCGGCCACATGACTTCAACGCGGCGGAGTTTATAGAGGAAGTGCTCTTCGTCGCAGTATCCGGTATTGCGTTCCATCTTCATTGAAAAAACGCCAGACAAACCGAACGGTGCCAGAACAGTGAAGGTTCCGTTGGTCTCTAAGCGGACACCGAGCGCATAGGTTTGGACGGGATCGCGTACCAAAGCTTCTGCAGTGCATGTGACTGGTGTTCCATTGCTCATCCGCTCACTGTCATGATGGATGACATGGCCTGCCTGATTGGACAGGTGCACCTGATAAGGCCCAGCGCTCAGGATCTGACGGATATGGCGCAGGTAGGTCGCTTCTTTTTCGAGGGCTTGCTCTGATGGATCGTAGTAGGTGATGTAGAGCTGGTGATTGCCAGCCATGGCGGGCTTGCCCTTCAACGCAGTCCAAAGAGGCCATGCGATGGAGGGGCCGGAGATGCACCAGTCCGGCAGGCGGAGGGATCCGATGCCCTTCATTGCGGAAATCAGATGCGCGTTGGATCGCAGGACCAGCTCAAGTAACCGCTTGCGATCCTCCTCACTGGTGAGTTGAGGGTCCGCGAGCGTTGCCTGATCCAGGTACTCCAAGTTGGCATTGGCCAAAGCTGAGTGACGCACTAATTTTGGCATAGCCCTGATGACGCCTGCACCGGTTCATTTCAGAGTATCAGGTGATCAAACCGGATCACTAGTGATGCTCTGACACTTCATGTTTATGCATATCCTGATCCGAGGACTGGAACCCATGCCTCGGGGAGATGCTCTACTCTTTCTAACTACTAAAAGATTCCAATGAGATAATCCATTGGTGGGTTGGGCCTTGGTAAACAATGTTGAGGATCAATTGCAGGTCGCTTGTTGTTATGGTTCGGTTCGTTATCTCAATTCTTACAAGTGGTTGGCGTGCAAAAGCCCGCTTTTGAGATCGAAAAGCGGGCTTTTGGGTAGGCGGATAAAATTTGGGGGCAGCCTACCAAGGGACGATTGTTAGTTCTGGCCAGTGCTTGGTGAGACGGTTGGCTTTGCGGGTGAAGGTTTCTTCGTTGGGCAGGACTTTGTTTGGGAGCATCTGCATTTGGAAGATGGGTTCCAGTCCGAAGGGGGCTTCGATCTGCAGGCGGTCATCGTCGTGCAGGCGGGCGGCGACGGAGTGGGTTGTTGAAGCGTAGTAGAGGAGAGACTCCAGCGAGCAGCCTAGTTTGGGGTAGTCCATGCCGAAGTGCTTGGGGAACCAGAGGTGCACGCGGGCCTGATTGCGGATTTCAACTGGAAGCCCCAGCGGTTCGCAAGCTTTGGCGAGGCTGGTGATCACACGGTCTTCGGCCTCGTAGGACGTGTCAGCCTCATCATGGTAGATCAGGTCGTAGTCTTTGATGCCGTGTCCGGCCTCCCTGCCCGTCAGTGCGTTCCAGACACTTTGGTAGATTGCGCCTGACGCGAGCCAGGCATCTGGCAACCGGGCGTCACGCAGGGTCTTCAGCAGATCATAGAGCACGGTTGAGCGGATGACCTCTTCGATAAAGTACACGCGCCCCTGCTCACCTGCGCCATGGTGAACAGGGGAAACACGTGATGGCAAGGAGGTGATCTTCTCCTTGAGAGTTGAATGGCCGGATGAGGCGAAGGTCGTGAAAACTGACATGGACACGATTTTCATTTGAAAGAGATCAAGCTGTGAAGACTGCCGTAACGACTCGCCTGCAAAAACCAGAACTAAAAGTGAATTAACTTAGTACATAACAGGAACATTATGATAATCCACCCACCAGATCAATCCATGTAAATTTGGGGCTTGGCGACCTGTGAGAATTGACAGGTAGATTCGCATAGGATTTGTGCGGGGCACTTTGAAACTATGAAGATGTGGATAGTGGGAAGTACCTAGCTGCGTACTTTTCGCAATGTTACGCAGCGCATTTCACCCGAAGGGCTAGTTCCCATAACTACGTATTTGTGCGAGATGCTCGAAAGCATCAGTTTTTCCTTGAGATTTGGTGGCATTGGGCAGTAAACCGGTGTCGCGCAGCCTTTCGACCACACGGAGCATGAAGATGACCGAGACCCGCCTGACCATTAGACGGCCTGATGACTGGCACCTGCACTTACGTGATGGCGAGATGCTGAAGGCCGTTCTGCCGTCAACTTCTGCAAACTTTGGCCGCGCGATCATCATGCCTAATCTGGTCCCACCTGTTGTCACCAGCAAGGATACTGCCGGGTATCGGGATCGCATTCTGGCAGCCATGCCAGAGGGGCACGACTTCACTCCCCTCATGACGCTTTATCTCACAGAGACCACCGATGCGGATGATCTGGAGCAGGCAGCCAAGTCTGGTCTGGTGACTGCGGTGAAGCTTTATCCTGCTGGCGCGACAACCAACTCACAAAGTGGTGTGCGCGACTTTGATAAGGTGGCGGGTGTTCTGGAACGCATGGCCGAGATCGGTTTGCCGCTTCTGGTCCATGGTGAGGTCACAACGTCTGACGTGGACATCTTTGATCGTGAAGCAGTGTTCATTGAGACTGTGCTGGACCCGATCCGCCGCAAGTTCCCTAAGCTGAAAGTGGTGATGGAGCACATCACCACGGAAGAAGGCGTCAATTATGCCAAGTCTGGTGGTGACAATCTGGCGGCGACGATCACCACGCACCACCTGATCATCAACCGGAATGACATTCTGGTCGGTGGCATCAAGCCTCACTTCTATTGCCTGCCTGTGGCGAAGCGTGAGAAACACCGCCTTGCGCTGCGTGCTGCGGCCACTTCTGGCGATGCCCGTTTCTTCCTTGGAACGGACAGCGCCCCGCATCTTGACCAGAACAAGCTGTGTGAGTGTGGCTGTGCTGGCATCTTCTCCGCACCAAATACCATGAGCTGTCTGGCACATGTGTTTGAGCAGGAAGGCGCACTCGACAAGCTTGAGGCATTTTCCTCTCTCAATGGTCCGGCGTTTTATGGCATGGCACCAAACGAGGCGACCATTGATCTGGTAAAGGCCGATGAAAAGGTCAGTTACCCGCCGAGTATTCCAACACCGGACGGGCCGGTGACCCTCTTCAATCCGGGATTTGATATATTCTGGAAGGTTGAGACCTAAAGATGAGTTTCAAAGCAGTTTGCACCTAATATGGCCGGGGCAAGCTGCTTTTTTTTGACGTGAATGCGTGCGATGCCAGCTCCCTGTCATCCCACACATTCCAGATCTTTGTTTTCGCGCGTATTCTTATCCGAAAACCGGAACCACTTTTCGGGAATACGCTCTAAACCACCTACTGTGACTTGAGGGACAGCGATGTTTTCCAATTCTTTTCCTGACCGCGAAGTGATGGCGGAACTGACCGCAAAAATGCTCATGGAAATCAAGGCGGTGAACTTCCGTCCAGAAGAGCCGTACATTCTGGCATCCGGTCTTGCGAGCCCGGTTTACATCGACTGCCGTAAACTGATCTCCTACCCGCGCATTCGTGGCACCCTGATGGAGTTTGCCGTGGCAACCCTGCTGCGTGATGCGGGCTTTGAGAAGTTTGATGCGATTGCAGGCGGTGAGACGGCTGGTATTCCGTTTGCTGCGTGGATTGCAGACAAAATGGCACTGCCAATGCAGTATGTGCGCAAAAAGCCAAAGGGTTATGGCCGTGATGCGCAAATTGAGGGTGATATTCACGAGGGGCAGAACGTTCTGCTGGTGGAAGACCTGACCACCGATGGCGGGTCCAAGATCAAGTTCTGCGAAGCGCTGCGCAAGGCGGGTGCTGAAGTGACCGACACGCTGGTGGTGTTCTATTACGACATCTTCCCGGAAACGAAAGGCAAGCTGGCAGAACATGGTGTGAACCTGCACTACCTTGCCACATGGCACGACATCCTGCGCGTTTGCCGCACAAACGATTACTTCTCAGCTGAGAAGGTGAACGAAGTTGAGAAGTTCCTCAATAATCCGCTGGAATGGTCCGCCGCCAACGGTGGTGTCAGCGAACTGCCGCTCTAAGCGGTTCTTTAGCCAGACATATTGGTTTCATGAAAACGCAGGGCCTTTGCTCTGCGTTTTTAGTTGGCAGGCTTAGCCGTATTAACAACTCTAATTCAGTTTCAAAGCCTCAGCCATCTAAACCATGCAACAATCGGCACCCTCACCGCGTCGCAAATTCAGATTTTCTAATGCCGGAGCGCCACCCTTCAAGAATGGCTGTTACATTGTGTTCTGTTGATGCGGTGTTTCTGATCTCAAGATCGTAAACACGATCAACATGGACTGAGTGGAAATCTTGCTCTGCACTCCCGATGGGTCGGTCTCCTCTGGCGATTTCACGTTGCTTCAACGCTTCTAAATCACAATGCAAACCAACAAAGTATACATCAAACGGCTGAAACAGCTCTTTTAGCTCCGGAAGCCAATCAGGATTGTCGAGAATATGCTCCACAATCAGATTATTGCCAGCATGGGCATACGCAGCTAGTGATGCGTGAAAGCCTTCAAAGAATGCTTTTCTCAGGTTGGACCAATTAAAATCCCCATTTTTGAAGCGTTTCGTCGGCAGTACTCCCCCATCCCGCAGATGATCGATTGAAATATGCCAGAACGGCAGCTCAATCGCGTTTTGCAGCGCAACTGCAGTGGTTGACTTTCCGCTACTTGAGGGACCGTGCAGAATAATAATTTGCCCGTTCATATTGGTATTCCATAAAAAATCAAAAGCTTAGAAATGCGGACTGATCTCATAAATCCAGAGAGCCCGTGGATGGCGAGTCAGCCAACCAAAATCATTGCACACTTAAATCTGATACCAAACCAACCATAGTTTTTTATCCACCTGCGCTGCTTTGCCACAAAAGCAACATGAACCAAAAGCATATGAAAAACAGCAAAGTTTATGATAATTACGCAGATGTAGCTTTTATGAGGTGAAGACCTCGCGGGTACTCGGGTTCAGCTTAGGAATTATTTTGTGACGGGCTTCAACAAAGTCTGCAAAACCTGCGCGCTGAAGCATGGGGGTGTGCTTTCGTGAACATCTTCACACCGGGAACACCAATACAAGAGCACATAGGCAATTTGGGCAGGGCGCAGGGAAACAACAATGCACGTAATCAGACACCTTATGGTGCCAGCACTGCTGAGCACTGGACTGGTCTTTTCTGTTCCTGTTTATGCGCAGGATGCCGCGGCCCCTCAGCCCAAGCCGGCGTTGCAGGTTGCTCAAGATCAGCAGTCCTATTGGTTTCCTGAGACTGACCTTAAACTGCATCCCAGAATAATCTCTCGTCAGCTGCCCAATGGTATGCGGTATTTGCTGGTTCAGAGCCAATCCCCCAAGAACCAGATTGAGGTTCGTATGGCGGTTGATGCTGGCTCTTCCTTGGAAAAAGGGTTGGAACCGGGTGCTGCTCACTATTTGGAGCATATGGCGTTTAACGGTTCTACCAATGTGCCGGAAGGCGAGATGGTGGCCTTGCTGGAGCGCGCGGGACTGGCGTTTGGCGCTGGAACCAATGCAGCGACCACATTGAACAGCACCACATACCGCCTTTCCCTGCCCTCAGCTGATGCGGAGTTGCTGGACACTGCGCTGTTTATTATGCGTGAGACAGCAAGTGAACTGACGCTCTCAACAAGTGCTATTGACCGTGAGCGCGGTGTTGTCGCCTCTGAAGTGCGCGGCAATTACGGTCCGAGCTATGACGCGCTGGTTGCCAGATTTGATTACCTTTATCCGGGCATTAAACAGCGCACCTTGCTGCCGGTTGGCACAATGGACGGCATTGATGCCGTTGACCAGGCAACCCTGCGCGATTTTTATGAGAGCTATTACACGCCCGGTCGGACCACAGTGGTTGTGACTGGCGATATTGATGTTGAAGCAACAGAAGCTGCTATTCAAAAGCACTTTGCGGATTGGGAGCGCCCTGCGAATGCAGAGCAGCTGGACAGCGAAGAGCCGGATTTTGGGAGATTGAAGGTTGCCGAAGCCCCGCGTGCTGCGCTTTTTGTAGAACCGTCTTTGCCTACCGTGTTGAGCATCTATCTCGTCAAACCTTCTCAAGAGCTGATTGATAACCAACAAAACCGCATTCAGAACACGCTGCGCAGGATCGGGATCAGTATTTTGAAAGAGCGGCTGCGTGATGCAGCCCTTGCCTCTCACGATACTATGGTCACTGCCGGCACGGATTATTACAGCGAGGACTTTGCCGACACCGTTGTTGCCAGCGCGACCGTTGCCACCGACAAGTGGCAGGACGGTTTTGCGTTGCTGGAGCAGAAACTTCGGCAAACACTGGCTTATGGCGTGACACAGGAAGAAGTTGACCGGCAGTTGGTGAACCGGCTCAACTCGCTGGAAGTTGCGGTGAAAGCGGAAGAGACTATTCCAAACCGTGCAATCGCCAATATACTCGTACGCGATGTGCTCAATGAGAGTGTCACCACATCCTCTGCTGATGATCTGGCCTTCTTCCAGAAACACTTTTCTGATCTGAAAGCGCCGCAAGTCTCAAAAGCACTGCTTGAGCTTTGGGAAGGCGCAAAACCAAACCTGTTTATGACGACTGCCGAGGCCTTTCCAAATGCTGAAGAGACCATTCTTTCCGTGTTTGAAGAAAGCCAGAAGCAGCCAGTTGCAGCCTTTGAAGCCAAGTCGTTGACCAGCTTTGACTATGAAAGCTTTGGCCCCAAAGGCAAAGTTGCCCAACAGACAATCAGCAGTTTTGGGCAAATCCGCTCTTACACTTTTGAAAACGGCGTGGTGCTGAACTTCAAGCGGACTGACTTTGACAAGGGTAAGGTGTTTGTGTCTCTGCGCACGGGCCGCGGTATTGAAGACCTGCCGGCTGATAAAGATGGCTTGGCCGGTTTCTTCCAGAGCGCGTTTATTGTTGGTGGTCTTGGCAAGTACTCGGTCGCTGATCTGGACAAGGTACTTTCTGGTACTCAGGTTGGCGTTGGTCTTTCCTTTGGCGAAGATGGTATTTCCGGGCAATACGGAACAACGCCGGACGATCTGAAGCTGCAATTGCAGGTGGTCGCAGCGTATTTGACGGATCCGGCTTATCGTCCTGAGGGGCAAGCGTTTTACCAAAAGAGCCTGAAAGAGACCTACAAGAACTCCCGCAGTTCTGCTGAAGCTGTTCGTGGCCGCGAGTTCTCCCGCATTTTGCATAGCGGCGACAAACGCTGGGGTGCAGGAAGTGAAGAAGATCTGCTGGAGCGGAACTATGAGGAGTTGAAGCCAATCATCTCCCGCATCGCACAAAAGGGCCCGATCGAGATTGGTATTGTAGGCGATCTTGAGGTTCAAACCGCTCTGGATGCGGTTGCCGAGACTTTCGGCGCTTTACAGCAATCCTTTGAGGCTCCAAAGCATAGCTACGCAACTGGTATTGAGTTTCCAGAGGCGCAGGCTGTATCTTTGACCCATGAGGGTGACAGTGACGCGGCGCTTTTGCAGCATTATTGGAAAACCAGCGATGATGCAGATGCAACGCAGAGCTATACGCTGCAGTTGTTGCAGGGCGTCATAGAGCTACGCCTGCGCGATAAACTGCGTGAGGCTATGGGCGCGACTTACAGCCCTTATGCGTTCAGCATGAACTCCAATACAATCAAAGGCTTCGGCTATATTGGAATGTCCAGCAAGTTGAAACTGGATGATGTGGATGCGGCGGAGACTGTTTATCAGGATATCGTCAAAGAGCTGCAGGTGAAGGGCAATATCACAGCGGATGAGTTGCTGCGTGCGCGCCAGCCTATTCTGGAAGCCATGAACAATGCCGAACACAGCAATGGGCTGTGGTTTGAACTGGCAAGTCAGGCTGTAAGCTATCCTGAGGCAATCCAGCGCTATCAGAATTACACGACAATTCTGGAGCAGATCACCCCGGACGATCTGGTCGTGGCGGCATCGGATTTTCTGGTGCCAGACCGGAATGTGACGCTGAAGATTCTGCCGCAATAAGGCGAACTGAAAAACGCAGGGTTTGAGCCCTGCGTTTTTGTTTGAAGTGCTTTAAGAGACCTGCTGGCGATACTGGATGACTGGCAGGCCGCCAATGCCCCAGTCCTCAAGGGCAACCTCATCAATCACCACAAAGGTCGTGCTTGGCTTTTTGTTGAGCACGCGGGACAAAAGCTCTGTTACGCCGTGGATCAACTCGGCTTTTTCGTCTGCGGTTGGACCTTTGCCATCCGGTCCACCTTCCCTGGTGATCTTGATGTTTACATATGGCATCAGCTTGCCTCCGGCTTTGCGATGTAGGTGAAGATCTTGGTCATGATCCGCCAGCCGTGCTGGTCTTTGGTCAGGGTGAGGAAGTCCAGATACTCGCGGTTCATCATGGTCATTGAGGCTTTGACGAAGGCCATTTGAGAGCCGCCGAATTCCATGGAGTGGATGCGGTCCTGCCGCGGCTCCCCTTTGCTTGCGGGCGGGATACGGCGATCCACCATTTCGAAGTACTCACTCAGGGACTTATGCATGTAGTCCCCTTCAATCATGTTGACGTAGCGCGCATCGTGGTGAAACACCTCAGCCAGAGCCTTGGTGTCTGCGTGGTAGAGGCCATCAAAATAGCCCGTCATCACCCTCTGAACTTCTGCAAAGGCTTGTGGGTTGCTCATCAGATCAGGCCTTCAGCTTTCATTGCTGCCTGTGCTGATGGGCGCTCGCTTGTGCGCTGGACAAAGGCAGCGAGGGACGGCCAGTTGATCAGATCGACGCCGACGAAATTTGACCAGTTGCAGACGACGAACAGATACGCATCCGCAACAGAGAACTCCGCACCCAGGAGATAGGCTCTGCCGTCACTGAACAGAGCCTCCAGATAGTTGAACTTGGCGGCAACGTTCTTTGCGGCCTTTTCCTTGTCCTGTGTCGTTGCTGATGCGGTGAAGAACGGGGTGAATGCTTTATGGAGTTCTGAGCTGGTGAAGTTCAGGTACTCCTGCAAACGCGTACGGGCAACGGTTCCAGCTGCTGGAGCAAGCCCGTGTTGCGGGTGATTGTCTGCGAGGTATTGGAGGATTGCAGCGCCTTCGGTGAGCACTTCTCCAGACGCCAGCTGGAGGGCCGGAACATAGCCTTTCGGGTTGATGGTTTTGAAATCTACGCCCGTGCTGGTCTTCCCTGCATCGGTGTCTACGCTGTCGATCTCGTAGTCGGCTGCGATCTCATTCAGAGTGATGTGTGTTGCCAGGGAACATGCGCCGGGTTTGTAAAACAGTTTCATTGGAAGCTCTTTCCTCAAGGTGTTTGTTATCAGGCTTTGAGGAAGTAATGCCTCTCATGATTAATTGATAATATTGAATATTCACGATAATGATTAGAAATTCAGATCATCTTGAGTGAGCGTATTCTATGACTTATGAGCAGCTGGTTGTTTTGCATGCGATTGTGACAGAAGGGACTTTTCGCGGTGCGGCGGATCACCTGCACAAGTCTCAGTCCGCCATCAGCCACATGCTGAAGAAGTTAGAGGCCGAGATTGATATGGTCTTGCTGTCCAGAGAGGCGTACCGGCCTAAACTGACACCTGCGGGAGAGGTGTTTTACCGGCAGGCCATTCGTGTGATGCAGCAGATGAATGAGTTAGGCAGTCTGGCGAAAACGCTCAATGCGACACAGGAGGCTGAAGTCTCGCTGGCGATTGCAGCAACGTTGCCGTTACAGCGCGTTCTTGAGGTTATTGGCCATGTGCGGGCGAAGTTCCCGGCAACCCATATTCACCTGTCGCGCGAGAGCATGAGTGGCCCGATTGAACGGCTGCTCCATGACCGGGCTGATATTATTATCGCCAGCATGGATGGTGTGCCTGTTGAACAGGTGGAAGCGGTTTCTTTCGCGGATGTTACCATCCTGCCCGTTGCGCACCCCGCGTTTGAGCCTGCGCAGAGTAAGCATATGAAAACCATAGCTGAAATGCAGACATATACGCAGATTATCGTGGCAGACAGCGGCAGCGGGGCCCTCAGCCAAAGCCGGGATTTGTTGCCGGGTGGTTTGCGTTGGACGGTGACGGACTTTGCCGCCAAGAAGGAGATCCTGCAGGCCAAACTCGGTTGGGGCGGCATTCCCGAACATATGATCATCGAGGAACTGGCGCGTGGCGAACTGGTTCAGTTGAACGTTGAAGGCTTCCAGCCACGCCAGTCCCGCCTGTTTCAGATCCGCAAGCGCGACAGAGACGTTGGCGTTGTCGCGCAAGCCATCTGGGATGACCTGATCGGAACCGAGAGCTGAGCAGGCACGCGCCGGATCTCTTCGTTCCGGTCAGGCGAACTCCGGCTGTTTGCTGAACGTGAGTGTTTCACCGTCTGCCGGGATCAGAAGTTTTTCGCTGACACCAGATTTTTGCGCCAGATCCCGTAGCTGCGTTCGCTTTACAGGGCAATGGTTTATGGCCTCCAGATGGTTTGCGATAACTTGTCCTGGCGCTAGTCTGATGAACTCCATGATCTCATCCAGTGACATGAGAATGTCCTTGCCGATATCCAGACTTGCGTTGCCTGCTGCGACAACTGCGATGTCGGGCCTCAGGGTTTTGAGGCAGTGGCGGACATCTTTGGTGAGGACAGTGTCGCCGGAAATGTAGAGCGAAGGTGCATCGGGCAGCTCGAGAAAGTAACCCACGCCGGGTCCCATGAATCTCGCAATCCAGCCATAGCCGTGCACTGTTGGGATTGGGGTGATGTAACCGTCGAAGAAGGGTTGGCGTTGCTCATCCTTCAGCGGCACGGTGGGAATTCCCCTTTTCCCAATGAAACTCTCATCATCCAAACGGCAGTAGGTCGGGATTTTCTTGGAGAGCAGAAGTTTCTTTGCTGCGCCATCCAAATGATCTGAATGGCCGAGCTGACAATGCGTTACCAATGCCGCAGTAAGACCCTCAAGGTTTTGCTGGGCACCATCAGGCAGCGGAACCATCGGATTTCTCCGGCTTTTATGTCGGATGAAGCTGTAGCTTGGCAGTGATCCAACCTTACCCAACATGGGATCAACCAGTATGCGGTGTTGCTTGTGCTCAATGATGAGGGTTGCATTGCGAAGAAAGTGAAGTTTCATCCTGACCTACTGCTCTAACCTGACCTTGGTCCGTTGATCCTAGTTTTTGGCAGGAAATTTGATATAGTCCGACTAGACACAAATCATACATAATCCGCCACATGAGATCTGAACATGACTTCAACCATTGCAATTTTGCTGCTGGAGAACTTTCTGGGGCTCGCAGCCTTTGGGTCCGCAGACATGTTCAAGACTGCAAACCAGATTGCAGAGGTGCGTGGCGACGAGGTCATGCCGTTTCAGGTCCAGACCTACTCATTAGATGGCGAGCCTGTTCGATCTTCAAACGGCATTTTGGTGACACCCGATAGCTCCTTAGAGGAGATTTTTGCGCCTGATGTGGTGTTTCTTCCCGGCATTGGCACGACCTCAGCGCCGCAATGTACGATCAGCACAAACTGGTTCCGTGGTGTTGCTGAGCAACTTCAGCACCATTCTCAAAACGGCAGCATTATTGCTGCGAGTTGTACCAGCTCGTTTCTACTCGCTGAAGCGGGACTGCTGGAGGGAAAGCAAGCCACAACAACCTGGTGGAAGCAGAAGGAATTTAGCGCGGCTTATGAAGGTGTGGAGCTGGCCGGTGATGAGATTCTCGTTGATGCAGGCAATGTCATTACCAGTGCTGCGGGCACTTCCTCTCTGGACCTTGCACTACATCTCATCAACCGGCTGGAAGGCCCTGCCCTTTCCAGATTATGTGCGCGATTTATGGTTCTTGAAGAAAACCGAGGCTTGCAGCAGCCCTTCATGATCCCGTGGCATGAAAAAACACGGGATGAGACGATTGAACGTGCGGACCAATGGGTGCAGAACAATTTGTCCTCACGCCCCCTGAAAGTACAGGAGCTTGCTGGTTTTTTGGGTATGAGCACACGCAGCCTGTTGCGGCACTTTAAGCGAGAACTATCACTGTCTCCGCAGCAATTCATTTTGAACATCCGCTGTGAGCGTGCGAAGTCTCAGTTGGAATATACGACAACACCAATAGCCACGATCTCTGAGGCACTGGGCTATTCTGACGAGAACGCGTTCAGACGCTCGTTCCTTGCGCAGGTTGGCGTCTCACCAGCCCGGTACAGGCAGAAGTTCCGCAGGCAAGCACCTTAATCAGCAGGTGCTTTTTCTGGCACAATTGCAATCGCATCCACTTCAAACTCAATGATTTCCGTTGCGAGGACCGGCACTGGAATGAGTGTGCTTGCTGGTGGGCTGGCACCAAAGATTTCGCGGCGCTTTTTGTTGACATAGTCCAGTCTGGACTGGTCATGATCTTTAATCAGCACCGTGATTTTCACCGTGTCTTCCACGCTGCTCCCAGCAGCTTCGAGCGCTTTGATCAGGTTGTCGAACGTTCGGTCGACCTGTTCCTCAAAGGTGTTTGATCCATCCTTGGAAATGCCCACCTGACCAGCCACATATGCGATGCGAGCACCCGGAGCGACAACGACAATCTGCGCATACCCAGACTTGGTTGAATCTGACAGGGTGTCAGGATTGATGATGGTCTTCTGGTCAGTCTCTGCAGCCAATGCTGAGCCACTCAACAAGATTGCAGCGCACATTGCGAGGGCTTTGCCTGTGGTTTTCATGGGGCACTCATTTCCTGATTGTGTTGTTCTGTTGTTGGCAGCATCTTGGCGAGCGGCGATTAGCTCAGCTTGCGCCTAAGGTCACTTTTTGCCGGATTTGCCTTTGGGCGGTGCTTTTGCTTTTGGCTCTACCTTGAAGCAGGCTTTCATCTTTTCAACTTCACCCTTCAGCTTCGGAATATCTGAGCGCACAGACTTTACCTTGCCGTTCTTGAGAGCGGTCTCAACCTTCTTGATCAACTTGTTTGCGGAGGCTTTGTGTTTGTTGAATTCGGCGACTTTGTCCGGATTATTCAAAGTACCCAGCTTGCCAGACAGGTTTTTGATGTTCTTTTGGGCATCCTCAACAGCAGCTTGATATTCTTTCTTCCGTTTTGCGATGTCCTCACTGTTGCCAGGTCGCAAATCGAGCATCACGGTTTTGGCTTCTTCCAGCTCTTCTTCAGCTTCGAGGAATTTGTCAGCTTCCAACGTCTTCAAAGTTTGATCCAGCCCATCCCTGGCTTCTGAGTAGATGTCTTCAAATTCTTCTCGGGCGTTCTCATCCTGAATTTTTTCTTTTTCCTTACCCAGCTCGTCCAGTTCAGCCTTGGCAGCATCGATTTTCTCACGCAATTCGGCGTAGGCCTCTTCCGGATCTTTTGCTGCGGAGTAATAAGCTGCTTCCAGCGCATCCCTCATGAACTCAAGCTGGTCCACGGCGTCACTAATTGCGCCTCCAGCATCGCCACTGCCCATACTGGCCTGTGCTTTATCGATATTACTATCGACTGCGACATAGGCCTGATCAAAGTGTTGGAGGTGCACCGCAAGCTCTCGGTCGAGTTTCGCCTTGCCGGCGATCTCAGATCGCCTGGCATATGTATCCTTCAATGTTTTGCGTAGGTAATTGATGTGATCCGCGACAGGCGTTTTGCCATCAATGCGCAGGTTCTCTTTGGGTTCGCGCTCAAAATTTTTCGTCGGACCAGTCCACTTGAGGTTACAAGCGCTTAGTACATTTTCCACCCAGGCTTCGACCTCTGGTGAGATGGTTTGTGCGTCTACATCCGGCATTCAGCAACTCCAGACCAATGCGGTGACAGCTTAATTTCTTTGCGGCTCATTATGCTTAGCTAGAAAGCTCATGCCTCCATATATGAGAGTTTGAGTGAAAACAGCTTGAAGGAGATCTCTCAAGCTTTGAGCAAACTTGAAGCGTTCACCCCATAAAAACTTGATGCTGACTTGAACAGGTGCCCCACGAAGTGGCCTGAGGTTTTGTATGACTAAAACGCGAGTAGCCCCTGAAAGATAACTCTAACGTTTGTCCTTAAGCATCTTCAAATGCGTGGAAGCCGACGGCTGAAGCGATTGGCAAAAACCCAATGCACCCGTTCATCGGACTGGTTTGGTGCCAAAGACCACATCAACTCAGGGAAACAAACATGCGACTGAAACTACTCGCAGCAGCGGTCATCGCAGGATCACTCGGCTATACCAGCCAGATCGACTTTACCGAGCTTCCAACAGGCGTGGCTCTCCTCTTTTCTGTCGGCAAAGCTAACGCCCAAAACCCTCATCTCAATCAATCAAGACGCGTATCACGGCGAACATCTCGCAGAACATCCAGACGCACCAACTATCGTCAGTCCATATCTGGCTGCAGCCCATACAATTCTTACTACAATTGTGGCGGCGTCTATTACAGACCTGTCCTTCAAAACGGCGTGACTGTCTATATCGTTGTTAATCCGTAATTTTTCTATTCTGGAGACCCCAAAATGATTAAATCACTCGGAGCTGTCTTGTTCGGTCTTGGCTTGTTGGTTGCGGCCACCGGACACAATGCGATGGCGCAGGATACAGCAGGAAAGAATGCAGCCCAAGGCGTTTTTGAAGCCTGTGAACCAGAGATAAAATCTCATTGTAAGGAAGTGACACCCGGAGAAGGTCGCATTTTTGCATGCATGTATGCCTACGAGGATAAACTCAGTAAGCAATGCTCCACTGCGATTGATGATTTCGCCGATGCCCTGGACTTTTTCTTCGCGAACGCCAGACAGGCTCTGGCAATTTGTGCTCCAGATATTGAAGCTCAGTGTTCAGAAACAGAAGTTGGCGGTGGTCGTGTTCTAACCTGCCTGAGTGAAAAGCAGGACAAGGTTGGCGCTGAGTGCAAAGAAGTGATCGAAGTCTTCAGTGAGAAGTTTGGCCTGAAAGATGAGGACTCTTGATTGCCGTAGCGTAGATTGCTGGCTGATTAGAAAAACAATTAATCAGCCAGCTCATCCACGTGAAATCTAATGAATAAAACTAAACCAACCACCATAGGCGCAATATAATTACATTAATTGACGTAATTTTAGTTGATAATAATACACGATAAATCTACCTAATCTATCATTTATGCCAGATCTTTGATGAATAATGCTTTTTGCATGTATTCACCTAAGGATATTTCGTTTTTCTGCCCCTACGTCAACTGTTAGAAAATTCACGTACGCATGATCATTACATAATGTGTGGGAGGTCATCGGTAGACGTCATTTCTACCGGTCATGAATAACTATTGTTTGTTGCCTGACCTGTGTTTTGCTCTTCTCTGATGGTCCATGAGCTTTTGAACTGGATGCTGTGACACATGAAGAACGCCAGATTGCTTATTGCGGTTGTTGCTTTCTGTTTCTCCGCTTTCGGCGTGAGAGCCTCAATGCCGGTTAATCCTGACCGGCCCTACTCAGACCCCACTTGTTCCTATGCCATTGAACGGTTGAAGGAGGCTGTGGCTGGCAGCCCCTTGCAAAGTAGCAAGGAGCAACAGCGGACTGTTCAATATGCCATTGAGCAAGTGGAACGTGCGTGCCTGGAAGATGCTGGGCGGACGGACGACCTTCCGAAGCCCCAGCGAAAATGAACTCATTCATCTGAATGTACATTTTAAGCTGGAGAAACATAATGACAAATCTCTATGAGACCAGAGATGCCGCAGACGACGCGTCTACATCCTACCGTTTGAGGGACACGGGGCAGGATGCGCAGGGATCGGACAACAATATCTTCGAGACAGTTCAGGGCACTATTGCCAGTGACGGCGACCACGACTGGTATGAAGTTGAGCTCGTTGCCGGGCAGACTTACACCTTTGCTGCTATTGGCACTTTTGATGGCGAAAGCCGCTTGGTTGACCCTTATCTGCGCCTGCGGGATTCCGATGGGAACCTGCTGGTGGATGATGATGACGGAGGACCGGGCACACACTCCACTATTACGTTTACCGCAGCAACCAGCGGGACTTTCTATCTTGATGTGGCGTCCTATGGTGATGAAGGCACCGGTCAGTACGGCTTGTCTGCTGTGGAAGGCGACAAAGCTTATTATGACGGCAATATGGGTGCTGGTGCCTTGCTTCGCCCTGGCCTGTCATGGAGTGGACCGGGTACAGCTGCGACAGTGACTTATGGCTTCCGTGAGAACAACAACGGGGTTGAAGACACGTTTGCGCATGTCACTGATGAGCAGATTGCAGCTATTGAGAAGGTGCTGGCCTCCTACTCAGAAATTGCCAATATCTCGTTTGATCGGGTGAACCCGGACGGATACACCGACGATGCGACCATGCTGTTTTCCAACTACAACTCCACCACGGATGGTGCTGGTGCCTATGCTTATTACCCAGGTTCGCCGGAGGCTGGTGAAAATGAAGGCGACGTCTGGCTGAACACGAACAGTGTTTCAACCGATGAGTTGCCAACTGGCTCTTACAGCCACTTTGCTGTTATGCACGAGATCGGCCATGCTGTGGGGCTGGCGCATCCGGGGGACTACAACGCTGGTCCGGGTGTGCGCATTACTTATGATGAACATGCTCAGTTCCGTCAGGATACGCAGCAGTATTCTGTGATGAGCTATTTTGATGAGAGCAACGCCGATTCCAACCTCGGCTACGGTGGCTTCCCGGACACACTCATGCCGCTGGATGTGCTTGCACTTCAGCAGCTTTACGGGGTGAATATGACCACCCGTGCGGATGACACGGTCTACGGCTACAACTCCAATGCTGGTGGTGCCTACGATTTCTCCGAGAAGATGCCCAGCGCGGTGACCATTTGGGATGCCGGTGGCAATGACACCATCGACATGTCAGGTGCTGGTAAGGTCAACCAGATGATCAGCCTCATTGATGGCTCCTTCTCCGATGTGGATGGTGGCCTGAGTAATCTGGCAATTGCTTACAATGCCGTTATTGAAAACGCGATTGGCAGTGGCGGTAATGACACCATCATGGGCAATGCGGCTGGCAATACTCTAGTTGGCAAAGCTGGTAATGACACGCTGCTCGGCAACGGCGGCAAGGACAAGCTGATTGGCGGAAACGGTCACGATACCCTGCGTGGTGGCTCTGGCAATGATGTGCTGAAAGGCGGTGCCGGGGACGACACTCTGGATGGAGGCTCTGGTGCGGACAAGTTGATTGCAGGTGCCGGTGACGACACGCTCACAGGCGGTTCAGGCGCTGACAACTTCTGCTTCTTCAATCTGGGAGGTGATGACACCATCAACGACTTTGAACTTGGCAGTGATCTCATCATGATCAAGAGCCGCATGGCAGAGTTTGCCAACCTCACCATCTTTGACGATGGCGGAGATACTGTGATCACCTTTGGAACAAACTCCATTTCTCTGGTGAATGTGGATGCTGCACTCCTTGGCGAAAGCGACTTTGCTTTCGTGTAGTCAGCAGAAACTGGTCAGTGCCCTATCAACCCGGGGCACTGACTCAGTATTTAAGAGGTAGCCTCAGCCATTGCCGGTTCCAAATGCTCTGCACCAAGCATGGCCTTAAACTGCTGAAGAGCATCAGTGGTAAGCCCGGCAGCTTCAAGAACAGCTGCTGAAAAGGATACCGGGGCCGTTCCAGGAGCGGAAATCACGCCACGATCCGAGATGGCGGATGCACTTGACTGGTAGTGTTCAGCACCTTTGTAGTTTTTCGCATTTTGCTGCAGGAATTCTGCGTTGTTTGATGTGTGTCTCGCTTCATTTAGCAGACCTGCTCTGGCAAGAGCCAATGTGCCACCGCAAATTCCAGCAACAGCACCACCGCGCTCGTAGTGAGCCCTGAGCAGATCTGCGATATCCGGAGCCTGTTCGGTTTCCCAGATTGTTCCCCCAACAACGACAATAACGGTCGGTTCAAACGTTCTGATCTCATCCAGCTTACGCGAGACAATCGCAGCGAGCCCGCCTTGCGACTTCACTTCACCGACCTGAGGGGTGAAGAACTCAACCTGCATGCCGAAAAATGGGCCGCCAGTGCCAGCAATCAATGCGTATTCCCAATCAGCAAAGCCTTGGGTGAGGATCACTGCAATCTTCGTCATTTCAAATATCCTTTTGAGCAATCATCCGGATTGATCGCCATCACTTATAATAGATTATGTTCACTATATGTTCCAAAGACAGGATTGGCTATCCCTTTCTTATGAGAACGACAAAACAGATGCTCTTGTTTCCATACAGGCAGATTTCTTTGATCTGAACTACCACGTCAGATCCTAGGGATTTAGGTCTTGGCTGAGATGTGTTGCCCTGTGAGTTCAAGTTGAGTTGGGGAGGCATAAATGGGGCAATGGAAACTTCCTGTTCAGGCTGCGATTGCGGCACTGATGATGGGGTGTGCCACGTTTGTTGCCTTTGCAATTGATGGCAAACCACCGCAGCATTACCCAGAGCTGGTCGGGCAATGGGTGGTGATCAAGAAAGATGCCGTTTACTGGCATCGGGATATCCAAAGTCAGGAGAACGGACCTTCTCATTTGCGGATAGATGAGCAAACAGGACCGGTGCTAGAGGGAGTTTTCTTCTGGCAAGTCAGTCCCGGGTCCGGGCGAGATCATGATGGGCGGTCCGAAGTCTCAAAATCCAAAGAGCCTGTGATTGGAATGATCGGATGGGATGGCGCGTCCATTACACTTGTTGAGCACCCTGACACAGGCACTATGCAGGGGCGCATGATAAACTCTGACACAATGGAGCTGGTGCACTATGAGGCCGGACCGTATGCAACGATCTCGCGGTATTTGCTCGTGCGACCTTAATTACACCAGCCATGTTTTCAGCTTCAACTTCATGCTCATCAAAGCGCAATCAGGTTTGAGATCACCCAGGTGTTCATCAGGTCAATGAAGAAGCCGCAGGTGAGTGGCACAATGAGGAATGCTTTCGGCGATGCACCAAACTGACGGGTGACGGAGGTCATATTCAACACGGCTGTGGCCGTAGAACCGAGCGCTATCCCGCCAAAGCCTGCTGCGATAACGGCTGCATCATAATCCTTGCCCATGGAGGTGAAAACGATAAAGAGGGCATAGCTAATGGCAAGCGCGATTTGCAGGGACATCACCAGTGCGACGAATCCCATAAACTGCCAGACTACCAACAGGTCCATGGTCATCAGTGCGATGCTGAGGAAAATACCGAGGCTGATGTCTGAGATCATTGCCATGCCTTTTTCGCGGCCAACATTGTCGTAGTTGCGAAACAGCAAGCGGCCCACGTTGTTTATGATGATGCCTGCGACAAGAATTGGCACGAATACCGGAATAACGACACCAGCTTCCTGCAAGCCAAGATACATCATGTAGCCGATGAAAATTGCCATGTTTATGAAGAAGACTGCACCCAGAACATCGTAGTAGTGCAGATTCAGCTTACCATCATCCTTGAAATTCTGCCCGACAGCTTCGTCTGTGCTGAGGGATCC
Source organism: Pseudovibrio sp. W74 (assembly GCF_001623085.1). Taxonomy (NCBI): domain Bacteria; kingdom Pseudomonadati; phylum Pseudomonadota; class Alphaproteobacteria; order Hyphomicrobiales; family Stappiaceae; genus Pseudovibrio; species Pseudovibrio sp. W74. The sequence goes on along the minus strand of NZ_LMCJ01000017.1, from coordinate 398,860 downwards.
TGCCAGTTTATGCCGTTTCATGAGGTACTGAGCAATTGGTCCGCCGATAATGCACGCAGACACGATGCCAACAGTGTTACAGGCAATGCCGATCTCTTGCGCATTTGCGACGCCAAGTTCTGAAGCAAAAATTGGTGCCCATGCAAGCGTTGTCCCTACCCCACCGGATAGCGAGACTGACCCGGCGATGATGCCTGTGTGTACCGGATAGCCATAGACGCTGGCCGCCCCCATACCGACAAAATTCTGAACGCCAAGAAACACCGAGGAAATGATGATGAGAATGATAAGTGGTTTGCCACCTGTAAGAAGGTCACTCACCTTTGCACGAAGGCCAATTGCCGCGAAGAAATAAATCAGAAAGAAATCAATCGGCTCTGTCGAGAATTTAAGTTTCACACCCCACCAGACCGTCAGCACAGTAACAAGAATGGCGCACAGCAATCCGCCAGCCAGAGGGTCAGGAATCGTCAGTTTGCGAAGGGCAACACTTTTTCGAACGAGCTCTCGTCCGACAAATAAAACAAGGATTGCAATTGTGATTGTCGTAAATGGATCAATCTCAATTAGCTCAGGTTGCGCACCTTCCATACGGGCCTCACTGTTCACCAGCCTTGGTTTTATCAGCATGACCTCACTTCCCGTTTAAAAGTGATCTGCGTATTTTAATCGGGGTGATCCATTTTATTTACTCTGATGCGGCAACAAAACCTTATGTATTGCGTAGATTTTCGAGAATTTCTTGTGTAAGGAAGACCTTCAATTTCAATATTACAGCGGCTCAACTGTCCCCATGACTAAACTAGACAATGAAGCACTTGCTGACGCATATAACCGGGCTCTGGATCTGGAAAAAGCAGGCAAGTTTGACGAGGCTGCTGAGGCCTACAAAGCAGTTCTGGAGTTAGATCCGGAAGATCATGGTGGCGTGGCCGTTCGCCTGGCAAGTATGGGCAAAGGAAATGCGCCCCTCAAAGCGCCGGATGCTTATGTGAGCACGCTGTTTGATCAGCATGCCGAAGTGTTCGACATGGTTCTGGTGGATCAGCTAGGCTATTCCGTTCCACTGATGGTGCGTGACAAGATTGAAAAGCTGGAACTTGGCTCCTTCAAACGCTTGCTGGATCTTGGTTGCGGGACTGGCCTTTCCGGCGAAGCCCTGAATAACCTGGTGCCCCATAAAACCGGCGTGGACATTGCCGAGGGGATGGTTGAAGTTGCGGATGAGAAGGAAATCTACGACGACCTCTACGTGGGTGAAGTGGTTGAATTTCTCAAGGTTGAGGAAGAAGAGCGCTGGGACCTCATCGTCGCAACTGATGTGCTGCCCTACATGGGCGAACTGGAAGAGTTTTTCGTCGGTGTAGCGGACAACATTGAAGCCAATGGTGTCTTTGCATTTTCCTCTGAGACACTTCCCGCAGAGGAGTTAGGCGAGCAGAACTTCATGGTGGGCAAATACCATCGGTTTGCGCATGCTGAGAGCTATGTTCGGAACTTGCTGGAGAGCAGTGGTTATACCATTCTTGATCTTTCGCCAATCACCGTTCGCTTTGAACAGGGTGAGCCAGTTCCGGGTCATCTGGTTATTGCGGCTTACAAGAAGAGCTAAGGGCGTAAAAATAACTATATAAAGTCAGGTGACTATTAATTGTTAAAATTGTATTAATGTCGCGAATGACTTAGATTTCCCCCTAGGAAATAAGCGTGCAGTTCTATAACTTGTACAACCGTAGATACGTCCGTCACATACGCGGAGCAACATGGGTGCCCATGACCAGTCTTAATATCAATGGCAGATCAATTGATGCCAAGCTTGGTGAAACACTTCTAGAAGTCGCTGAGCGTGGTGGACTAGCTTTGCAGTGTGACTGCGGGAATAGCACTTGTGAAAGCACGCGTGTTACTGTCATTTCCGGTGAGGTGGAAGCCAATGGCTCTCGGCTGAAAAGTACCGTTCTTGCTTGTAAGGCAACGGTTGCTGGCGATGCTGAGCTGAAGCTGCCTGCATCCTCTGAATTGCAGTCGCTTAAGGGGCATGTCTCTGCAGTGCGGAAGGTTTCGGATGACCTTTTCGAGTTGCGCCTGAGCTTTACCAAGCCGATTTCATGGCGTCCGGGCCAGTATTACCATGTTGAGTTTCGTGGTCATGAACGGGTGAACCTGTTTGCCAGTTTTGCTCTGGATGCCGGGACTGAGTTCAATACGCTGATCTTCCTCATAGAACGGGCCAACACCCCTGATCTCTTCGCAATGCTTGCGAAGAAGGGCGATGTGAAGGGGCGGGTTGGCATCACCGGTCCTTATGGCTCTTCCTTCCTTGGGCATGATGACGAGCCGCTGATTATGGTTGCCGGACCGAACAGCCTACCTCCGATCTGGGCGATGGCTTTGAGTTCTGCCATGGGGCAGCCGCGCCGTGAGAAAGTGCTCATTCTGGATCAATCCCTGAAGCAGGACCAGTTTCAGCAGGTGTTTAACTGGCTAAACCGCCGCGGCATACAGCCAACCTTTGCGGACTTGCAAGGTGATGGCGCAACTGAAACCCTGCAGGCACTGCTGCCAGATTTGACCGAGTTTGACATGGCTTATATGGCTGGTTCACGCGATTTCATTGCCGGCCTTGAGCATGTTTTCATAGATGCGCAAGCCACTTACGGACGCATTCCAAACTTTCAACCGTGGGATGATGCAGTCGAGCAAGTTGATGGCTCCGCCGCGATGGAACCTGCTGAGTGACGATTTAGCCTGCGGCTTTCTTGGTCAGTTTTGAGTTGTTGACCTGCGCTTCCAGCGTAACGCCGCGTGCTTCTTCCAGCATCCAGAAGAGCGCCTGATTGGGAGGTGCAGGCTTGCCAAAGTAATAGCCCTGCGCTTCAGAACATCCCATTGCCGTCAATTGCTCTGCGATCTCTTTGCTTTCAACGCCCTCTGCTGTTGTTGTGATGCCGAGGCTGTTTGCAAGATCGATGACTGAGTTCACGATGAAGCGGGAGTCATCATCTTCAGTCATACTCATCACGAAAGACCTATCGACTTTGATCCTGTCAAAGGGGAAGCGGCGAAGTGTACTCAGTGAGGAGTAGCCTGTTCCGAAGTCATCCATAGAGATCTTAACGCCGATTTGCTGCAGTTTCGCCAGAGTCTGACGCACGCGTAGATGATCTGCCAGTAACACAGTTTCTGTCACTTCCAGTTCAAGCCGTCCGGGATCCAGACCCGTACGAGCCAGCACATCATCGACAACCGGTAGAAGCTGTTCGCAGTAAATTTGACGTGGTGACAGGTTGACCGCCAAGTTCACCCGCTTGGGCCAACCGACAGCCAGAGAGCAAGCTTCATCCAGTACCCATGCCCCGATTTCCAGAATCAGACCCGTTTCTTCTGCCAAGGGGATAAACTCGAATGGTGAGATGAAACCGTAGCGCGGGTGGTTCCAGCGCAGTAGTGCTTCAAACCCCGAGATTTCGCCGGTTGCCAAGATGACCTGTGGCTGGAAATAGACCTCCAGCTCCCGATTTGCGGTGGCTTTGTAAAGATCAGTGATCAATGTCTGACGCTGCTTAATCTTGGCAGCCATATCATCTTCGAAGAAGCGGAAGGTGTTTCGACCATCATTTTTCGCCTGATACAAAGCAAGGTCGGCAAAGCGGATGAGCTCATCCACGTTTTGATATTCCTTGCTGAATGTGGCGATACCAACACTCGCGGCGACCACGATTTCATGTCCTTCCAGGAAACATGGAGAAGCGATGACTTTCAGCACTTCTTTGGCAAGCTGTTCCAGATCTTCACGAGAAGCAGGCAACTTAGATAAGATCGCGAACTCATCACCGCCGAGACGGGCGACCATTTCTTTGTTAGCCACCTTTTCTCGCAGGATTTTTGCGACGTGGCACAAGAGCTTATCGCCAACTGCATGACCCAATGAATCATTGATGGTCTTGAACTCATCAAGATCCAACCACAAAATGCCGAAGTGCTCATCTTGTGCCAGAGCAGCTTGTTTCATCTCTTGCAAGCGCTCATTCATCAGCAAACGATTGGGCAGTTTGGTCAAGGCATCGTGCGTTGCGAGATAGCTCAGATGATCACTGATGCGCTGCCTGTCGGTGATGTCTTCGAAGATCGCAACCCAGCCGCCGCCATCTTGCGGTTCCAACGTCATCAAGATGACCTGCTCACTTTGCAAAGTGAGCGTAAATGTGCTGCGAACGGTACTCGGCCAGTGTTGTTGTGCGACGGAGTTTTCGCCATCATCCTGCAAAAACTCCTGGGCCAGAGGCATACATTGGACCATTTCATCCCATGTCATGCCAATTTTACCCTCGCCTTGTTCACAAGCGAAGATGTCATCAAAGCGCTGATTGAACACAATCAATCTTTTCTGTGTATCGAACATACACAACCCATGGGACATGTTGTTCAATGCAGCGTCGAATAACGTATTCTGCTTCACCAATTCCTGTTCTTTTTTGCGCAATTCCTTGTTCTTGCGCTGGATGTTGAGGCGCAAACTGTCACGCTCCCGCGCGGAGGCCTGGAGCACTTTGACGGCGCGGGCGATCTCACCGACTTCATCCATCCTTCTGGTGCCCTCTACCCGCACATCAAAGTTAC
>NZ_LMCJ01000017.1:371052-394200 GCF_001623085.1 Pseudovibrio sp. W74 | reverse complement strand
CCCGCCACATCAGAGAGGGCATCTGCGATACGCTGCAGTGGCTGGGACATTTTGCGGGAAACAAACAGGGCTACGATGAAGATGATGAGACAGGCAGTAAAGCCCAACACAATAAGCCGCTGGAAAGTCTGAGCGCTGGTTTCTTCGCCTACATTGCGTAGGCGTTCCTGCGCGTCCAGCAAGACTTCCAGTGGCTTGAAGGCGCAAATCACGAGCGGGGATGGACCGTTATCGCAATACTCGAATGCAGTGTTCAGGATCTTAAGTTTGCGCAGGTTTTCAGGCATTTGCAGCGCTTCGACCGGTGCATGTGGAGAGGCACCAACCAGCTTGTCCTGATAGAAAATCGCAATCTCGGCACCTGAGATTTTGCTGTATTCGTCAATCACTCCGGAATTGAAGGGAAACCAACGCTGCGCCACCAAGGCTCCACGCCACTGGGTACCCGGATCGATGAGTGAGGAATAAAGGACCTGAGAGACGCCTGCATCAGGCTCTCCCGGCAATAACGGGCCAAATTGAGTGGCTGGAAGAAGCGTGTATCGGACGGCTGGGCCTGTGCCCGTGGACGGCGTCCAGACAGTACTAAGCGACTGTTTCAGATGAACTTTGAGGAGTTGCTTCTGGATCAGCCCCGGATCAGCGCGCTTGGATGCTCCGACGATCTGGCCACGGTAGTTCAGCAGGATAATAGCGTCAAGCGGCGTGCCTTCCTGCACCAGTGACAGGATGTTCACATCCCCTGCCCAGACCCGTGTTTCTGCAGCTTTTACGATGTCACCGCGCTCACCAATGGCAGAAAGGCTTGCTGCCGTTTCGGATAGCTGAGACTGAATACGGTGTCTCACCAGCGCTACGTCACGCTCAAGCGTGGTGGAGAATTGGTTTACCGCGATCTGGGAGAGCTGTTCGCTTTGGAGTTGGAGCGTTCTTTCCCACTGAATTACAACGAGAAATGTCAGCGCAAAATAAGATAGAGCAATGGCGACAACAGAGATGATTGCTAGTTTAAGAGAAATTGAGTGCCGGACTCGTCTCATAGAAATTGCCTGCGCCGAACAGTTTGCTATTCGCCAAATGAACAAAAACCTCGTGCGTGAGGGCACAGAGGTCTCATGAACAAGGCCTGATTGTCGCGAAACTGTCTTAAGCAGGCGTGAGCACTACCAAACTATGAGTTTTGTCGGTTAATGCTCACGAAAGCAGGTTGGTTAAATGCACTTTAATTGCATCGTACTAGGCAGAGAGCTCTAGCTTTCTCTCAGCGTTCACCTCAACGCTTGTCCTAATTTCGTCTGCGTTTTCAATAATCTGAGTCAAGTTGATTGCATCCAGCTCTTCCATGAAAGAGTTCAGCGCATGCTTCAGCTTGCCTTTGAAACGGCAGACACCCGATAACGGGCATGGTTTGGCAGGATTGCATGCAAAGCACTCCACCAGTGCGAAGTTGTCTTCAACATTCCGGATGAGTTTGCCGATGTTGATGGAAGCTGGCGCATGAGCAAGCATCAGACCACCCAATCGCCCTCGTCTGGATTTGATGTAGCCCTTCCGGTTTAAGATCTGCACGACCTTGGCGACCTGAGGACGCCCGCTGTTGGTTGCCTCAGACAAGCGGTCAATTGTCCACTTATCGCTCCGGTTGACAGCCATGAGCATCAGTATGCGTACCGCTACATCTGTCATCCCAGTTAATTTCATAGGTACCTCGACCTTACTCTAAAGCTGAAATTGCTTCATCGAATTACAGTTAATAAAAACATTTGGGGTATTATTTTTATTGATTGACACCGGTCATATACTACAAAAGAGCAGTACTCACATGGGAACATTGATCTCCATCAAAAGTTATCAAAATATAAATACAATTACCAACTACACACATCCAAACCATTACGCCGGGTCAATTAGAATCTACATTCTATACTTAGCGTAAATAACTTTTTTTGCGTTTTTTTCTTTCGTGACCCCAATATTTCCTTACGTAATAACTGAAAGAAACGAAAACTATGATTTATTAAGCATGGATTTTTAATGAGCGAAACTATCGATGATCGATTGACGTATCACTGTATATCTTCAGCGGAGTTGGAAGAACTTGGAAACTCCCAAGATATCATCATGGCAATCATGCCGGAGGTCTTGGATGAGTTTTATAGACACATTCGAAACTTTCCTGAGACCATGAAGTTTTTCAAGAATGAAGAGCACATGCGTCATGCGCGGGAGAAGCAGCATGAGCATTGGCGGCTCATATGCAGTGGAAAGCTGGATGATGACTATGCACAGTCTGTGCAGCGGATCGGCAGAACGCATCAGCGACTCGGCCTGACACCGCAATGGTATATCGGAGCTTACAGCAGGTTGGGAACGTTGCTCAGCGCAGCTCTTCTTGAGCAGTCTGGTGGCGGCTTATTCTCCCGTTCCAGCCGGCCAAGCAAGAACCTGCCTGGCATCCTCAACAAGGTCATCTTGCTTGATATGGACCTTGCACTGGCGGTTTATGACCAGACCGGGGAAGAGGCGCGTCAAGAGTTTCTGACGGACCTTGCAGAGCATTTTGAGGGATCCGTGGGCCAAGTCACGTCTTCCATTGCCAGCGCTGCAGATCAGCTGCATGGGTCTGCAGTTTCTCTTTCCGGTAACTCAGAGCACACCAACGAGATCAGCTCCAGCGTGGCAGCAGCGTCTCTGGATGCCTCTCAAAATGTGGAGGCGGTGCGCTCCGCAACTGAGGAACTGGGGACTGCCATTTCGGAGATTGCCGAGCAGGTTCACAAGACAACGATTACAGCCTCCAACGCAACACTCGCGTCCACAAAGGCCTTCCAGCAGGTCAATCATCTGTCCCAAGTGGCAATCGAGATTGGTGATATTATTGATTTAATTACTCAAATATCAGAGCAAACCAATCTGCTCGCCCTCAACGCAACCATTGAAGCGGCGCGTGCCGGTGAGTTGGGCAAAGGGTTTGCGGTGGTTGCACACGAGGTGAAGTCGCTTGCTCAGCAAACAGCAAATGCAACTGTGCAGATCAGCGATCAAATCTCTGGGATTCAGGAGAGCACAAGCGAGTCCAAAGAGGCGATCTCTGAGATCAAAGAGATCATTGAAGAGATGAATGACAGTGCAAATGCCATTGCCAGTGCGGTTGAACAACAAGGCATCGCAACGCAGTCCATTGCCGTGAACATCAAAGATGCTGCATTGGGAACCACGCAGGTGTCAGATAGCATCGGCCAGGTACAAAAAGCAGCGGATGAAACCGACAAAACCGCTTCTGGCGTGCTTGATGCTGCACAAATTTTATCCAATCAGGCTGCTGACCTGCGTTCGTCGGTTGGCACGTTCCTCGGCAACTTGAGATAGAAATACTTCGCACTTGCGTTAGCTGCACTACGAAAAACTGGTGTTTGTCCTTCAACCAAAAGACAAACACCAGTGCTCCGCATCCCTTGGGAAATTTAAACGACATTCTTCATGAATTCAGTATTTTACAGTTTTAATGGACACCTTACGTAAAATGCATTTATTTCATTCAGGTCAGATTTGCAGTGCAACACTTCCTTAAAACTAAATAGGACGAAAGATTTACAACATATAATAGAATCTTACTTGGTATTAACCTTTGGTTTAAAAACCATAAGTCGAATTGCGATTCATTATACTACCGAACTAGGCTTTCCTTTGCGTGAGCTGACGTAACTGTTTCTGGTGAACAAGGAATGGTGAACGCGGCAGGTTCTTAGGAGGACGGGACCTCTATCACGTCAATTCGGGCATTTTGCCTTTCGGGAGGATTTCATGAGCATTATTCGTAGGCCGATGAATCGGCGTAGCCTATTGAAGGCGGGAGCAGCCAGTGGTCTGGTTCTGGCGACCCCAACTATTATCAGCCGCAGCGCCTGGGCTGAAACCAATTTCCGTAATGACCCAACCAATTCCAAAACAGTCACTTTCGGTTTCAACGTGCCACAAACAGGCGCATATGCTGACGAAGGCGCTGACGAGCTGCGTGCTTATCAGCTGGCCGTCAAGCATCTGAACGGTGAAGGTGACGGCGGTATGCTGAGCACCATGAAGCCGCTTTCGCTCAATGGTAACGGCGTTCTCGGCAAAAAAGTTGACTACGTCACCGGTGATACTCAAACAAAGTCTGATGCGGCCCGCGCCTCTGCAAAGCGCATGATCGAAAAAGACGGCGTTGTCATGTGGTCTGGTGGCTCGTCTTCCGGCGTGGCGATTGCACAGCAGTCTCTGGCGCAGGAGATGGGCGTCGTGTTTATGTGCGGCCTGACCCACTCCAACGACACCACCGGCAAGGACAAGCGGCGTTATGGCTTCCGCCACTTCTTCAACGCTTACATGTCCGGTGCAGCACTTGGCCCTGTGCTTGACAAAGAGATGGGCAAAGACCGTCGCGCTTACCACCTGACAGCTGACTACACATGGGGCTGGACACAAGAAGAGTCCATTGCCAACACCACAGAAGGCCTTGGCTGGGAAACCGTCAACAAAGTCCGCACTCCATTGGGTGCTGGTGACTTCTCTCAGTACATCGCACCTGTTCTGAACTCTGGTGCTGATGTATTGATCCTGAACCACTACGGTAAGGACATGATCAACTCGCTGACACAGGCTGTTCAGTTTGGTCTGCGTGACAAGCTTGTCAATGGCAAGAACTTTGAGATCATCGTTCCGCTGTACTCCCGCCTTATGGCTCAGGGTGCAGGCGAAAACATCAAAGGCATTTACGGCACAACCAACTGGAACTGGTCCTTGCAGGACGAAGGTTCCAAGGCCTTTGTTAAGTCGTTCGGCCAGGAATATGGCTTCCCACCATCCCAGGCTGCACACACCTGCTACGTTCAGACGCTGCTTTATGCAGATGCGTGCGAGCGTGCGGGCACCTTCAATCCAGCAGAGGTTATCAAGGCTCTGGAAGATCACCAGTTCGACGGTATGGGTAACGGCCCAACTCTTTACCGCGGCTCTGATCACCAGTGCTTCAAGGATGTGCTGGTCGTGAAAGGTAACGAGAACGCAACTTCCCAGTTTGACCTTTTGGAAGTTGTTGAAGTGACACCTGCTTCTCAGGTCACGTATGACCCAGAGATCTTTGGTGGCGAGCTTGGACCTTACAAGGTCTAACAGCACCGTTTGCCCGGCTGCAGTCTTTTGCAGCCGGGCAATGGCTCCTGCTTGAACCACTGATGTTCCGCATTGGATGCCTTGCACCTTCTCACGAATTTAAAGGGAGAAGAGCGGATGGACGCCATCGTTCTTCAAATTCTCAACGGCCTTGATAAGGGCGGTGCCTATGCTTTGATTGCGCTTGGGCTAACGCTTATCTTCGGTACGCTTGGAGTTGTGAACTTCGCCCATGGGGCCTTGTTTATGCTTGGCGCATTTTGTGCCGTAGCTTTCAATAAACTGATCGGCCTTGAGCAGGTTGTCGTCGATCCTACCAAGACCACGGCCTGGGGTACGCCTTTGGAAACCCGTGTGCCTTACATTGAGGTTTGGCTGGGTGACACTGGCACGACGATGCTCAACTACTCCGTTCCATTGTCTATCGCATTTGCCATTCCGGTCATGCTGCTGGTTGGGTATGTGATGGAACGTGGTTTGATCCGCCACTTCTACAAGCGCCCACACGCTGAGCAGATCCTTGTGACCTTTGGTCTGGCCATTGTTTTGCAAGAGATCATCAAAACTTATTTCGGGGCGAACCCTATTCCGCAATCTGCACCGGACATGGTGCGCGGCGCGATGGACCTGGGCATTTGGATCGGCTTTGATCCGGGAACTGTCGTTTATCCGCAGTGGCGCATTGTGTATCTGTTCTTCTCGCTTAGCGTGATTGGCGGGGTCTTTGCCTTCCTGCAGTTCACCACCTTTGGCATGGTTGTTCGCGCTGGCATGGCTGACCGCGAAACTGTTGGCCTTCTTGGCATCAACATTGAGCGTCGCTTTACGCTGGTCTTTGCCGTTGCAGCCGTCGTCGCAGGCCTTGCTGGCGTTATGTACACGCCGATCCTTCCACCAGATTATCACATGGGTATGGACTTCCTCGTGCTGTCCTTCGTGGTGGTGGTCGTGGGGGGCATGGGCTCTCTGCCCGGTGCGGTATCTGCTGGCTTCCTGCTGGGCATCTTGCAAAGCTTTGCGAGTATGAATGAGGTGAAAACCATTCTGCCGGGTATCGACCAGATCATTATTTATCTTGTTGCAGTTATTATTCTTCTGGTTCGTCCACGTGGACTTATGGGCCGTAAAGGTGTGATGGAGACCTGAGCCAATGATGACCAAGATTTCTCCACGCTCCGACCTGCTCATGCTTGTGCTGTTTACAGCTGCAATCCTGACGATGCCGATCTGGCTGGCACCGATTGGTGCCGGGTATCCGGACCTCTTGCAGAAGTTTGCGATTTTCGGCCTGTTTGCTCTGGGCTTCAACCTGCTGTTTGGCCTGACTGGCTATCTCAGCTTTGGTCATGCCGCTTTTCTGGGCATCGGGTCTTACGCAGCGGTCTGGAGCTTCAAACTGCTGGGAATGAACCCTATTCCAGCACTGCTCTTTTCCGTGGTGTTTTCCAGCCTGTTTGCGGTAGCCATTGGGTATATCTCGCTGCGCCGGTCAGGCATTTACTTTTCCATTCTGACGCTGGCGTTTGCGCAGATGAGCTATAATCTGGCGTACTCTGTACTAACCCCAATCACCAATGGTGAGACTGGCTTGCGGGTGCTGCAATCTGACCCACGGTTGTTTGACAGCTCTTCAGAGGCGTCCGGTCCGCTGATCTCCAATCTGTTTGGGATTGAGATGACCGGGTACTCGGGTTTCTACTTCTGTGCTGTTCTGCTCATCATCGGGTTTTACATTTCACAACGCATTTTCCGCAGCCCCTTTGGGATGATGCTGCGTGCGGTGAAATCCAACCAGAACCGCATGAGCTATACAGGCCTCAATACACGGCCTTACACCCTTGCTGCTTTCGTCATTTCCGGCACGTTTGCTGGTGTTGCAGGTAGTCTGCTGGCCGTGACGGATCCGCTTGCGGGTGCTGAGCGCATGCAGTGGACGGCATCTGGTGAAGTGGTTTTGATGACTATCCTGGGTGGTGCTGGCACTCTGCTTGGACCGATCCTAGGTGCAGGTCTCATCAAGTACTTCGAGAACATCTTCTCTGCATACAACGAGCAGACACTACATGCCATTTTCTCCTTCCTGCCTGACTTCATGGAGGGAGCAGTGGTGAGCCTTGCAAGCTTGTTTGTGGGCGAAGGCTGGCATTTGACGCTTGGTTTGTTGTTCATGGTGATCGTGATCTTTCTGCCGGGCGGTATCATGGAAGGCTTCAACCGGATTACCAAGCTGTTCCGCCGGAGACCTTCGCGTGTTGGCAAGAGAGCAGGTCATTCGCATTCTCCAGCATCAGCCAATGCAGCGGAATAGAGAGAGGCAACCATGGAAATTCTTAGTGTTAAGGGCGTGAACAAGCGCTTTGGTGGCCTGAAAGCTCTCGATGACGTGAACCTTTCCATCGAGCAAGGGCATGTGCATGCCATCATCGGGCCAAACGGTGCAGGCAAATCCACATTGCTCAATTGCTTTGTAGGGCGCCTGATCCCTGATACGGGCTCTGTGACCTTTCTGGGCAAGGATCTCATTGGCGCTAAGCCGCATGAGATCAATCAGGCAGGTGTTTCCCGCGTGTTTCAGACACCGGAGATCTTTGGTGATCTGACCTTGCAGGAAAACGTGATGATCCCAACGCTGGCCAAGCGAGATGGAGCATTCACTATGAACGCCTGGGCTCGTGTGGATGGTCAGGGCGAAATTCGCGACAAAGCCATGCATATGCTTGAGGATGTTGGGCTTGCTGAGAAGAAAGACATGAGGGCGGACTCGCTTTCTCGCGGCGACAAGCGGCGTCTGGAACTGGCAATGTGTCTGGTTCAGGACCCAAAACTGCTGCTGCTGGATGAGCCGACAGCAGGCATGTCGCGGGCTGATACCAACAACACCATTGATTTGCTGAAGCGTATTGGCGAGCGCGGCATCACCAAGATCGTTATCGAGCATGACATGCATGTAGTGTTCTCCCTCGCCAGCAAGATCAGCGTTTTGGCGCAGGGCACTGTGATCGCTGAAGGGCAGCCGGAAGACATCAAGGGCGATCCACGCGTTCAGGAAGCATATCTGGGAGGGGCGCACGTATGACCATTCTCGAAGATCAATTCAAAGGCGCGACCGCGCCGGGTGTTACACCAGTGCGCTCCAAGGGTGGTGCTCCGGCTTACTTCTCAGCATGGGACCTTCACGCCTACTATGGTGAAAGCTATATCGTTCAGGGTGTTAGCTTTGATATTCGCGAAGGCGAGATCCTTGCGCTGCTTGGACGAAACGGGGCTGGGAAGACGTCCACTCTTCGCGCGATTGCCCGTGCCAGCGACCCGCAACTGACACATGGCGAGATCTGGCTGGATCATAAGCCTATTCATGAGATGCCAAATTATCTGGCAGCCCAGAATGGGATCCAACTGGTGCAGGAAGATCGCCGGATCATTCCGGGGCTGACCGTGGAGGAAAACCTTCAGCTGGCGCAGATCTCGGAGCCGCACGGGTGGTCGATTGAGCGCCTGTACGATCACTTCCCTCGCCTTGCCGAGCGCGCCAAGCAGGAAGCGGTGACCATGTCTGGCGGAGAACAGCAGATGCTGGCTGTGGCCCGTGCGTTGGCTCGTGATGTGAAGCTGCTGTTGCTGGATGAGCCGTACGAGGGCCTTGCTCCGGTGATTGTTCAAGAGATTGAGCGCATTCTTGAGAACGTGAAGGAGCTGGGCATCACGACGATTATCGTGGAGCAGAATGCGGTGGCGGCTCTGCACCTTGCGGACCGTGCGGTGATTCTGGACATGGGCGAAATGGTGTTTGATGGCACGGCGCAGGAAGTGCTCGATAACGAAGAGCTTCGACAAACCTATCTGGCGATCTGACGTTTTTGCTTGAGCGTCAGCTCCGCAAAAGCAGGTTGCGTTAGTTCTGAGTTTGCAACTTGCTTTATTTTGCAGGGTGTCTCTGAGCATTTTTCAGCATGTTCAGAAATCCCGATCAAGTTCCCCCAAGGGCTATTGACCCTTTACCTGAGCCAGAGGATTCGTTCCTCTGGTCTTTTTCTTTTTCCGGGCATCATTTTTCAAAGAGTATCTAAGAACTGCTGATAGGTCATTAGCTGCTGTCGTTTAGGTTTGCGCCCTTGAAAGCGGTCTTGCCAGAAACTCAGGTAGAGACTGGAGAAGTCAAAGGTTCCTGCCAGAATACGTTGTTTCTCTTCAAGCAGACGTTCACTGGTCAACTCACTCCAATCTTCAAGAACCACGACTGGCAAGTCCTCGAATAGCGGGTTCAGGCTTGAGGATTTGACGATGGGAATCGCCCCAAGAAACAGCGCTTCCCATGTCCGATGGCAGTCCATTCCATCCCCAAAAGGACTGATTGTGAAAAGGAACTGCGCGTTCTTACGCCAGGATTGCTCTCGGGGAAGATGATCACCTTCGAAGTAAGCGGTAGAGTTATCCGCAATCTCCATCACCTCCGCCCTGTCTCCACGATGGGCTGCATGGTGCCAGTTGCAGTAGCCTCGGGCTTCCCGAGCCTCCAACGGCGCGGCATCGGTAGCTACGACGCACAGGCACTCTTCCTGCTCAAGCGGTGTTTGGAAGTCCCCCCAAGCGTGAGATTTGCGGGCTGTCATGGTGTGGTAGTCCAAACCGATGGGCAGGTTGAAGACCTTTTCGTGCTCGATTGCCAAATTCTGCGCGTACCACGCAACCAGCAGCGGATGGGAGAGCAGGTTCTTCAGATCGAGTGAGGACAGCGTGTTTGGCAGGGTCGTGTCCGGTCCAACGGGCAGATCACTGTCGCCGCTGAGCAGGACGAATGGCTGGCGAATGTGCAGCAATTTGGTTTGGACGAAATGCGGTAGGGCATCCGTGGTGATGTAAAGCGTGGCACCTTCATGGTGATGCTCCAGCAAGTCATCATCAAGGTCAGGCACCGAGGATTTCAGCTTCTGGTTCCGGCTTTGGCAGGCTTTGACAAGGCCTCTGCTGGAGATAAACTTGCAGTGGTGTTCCTCTCTGTCTCGCGGCATCCACTGATAGGATTTGTATTGCAGCAATGAAAAGACCAACCAACCCTCCTGCGCTTTCCGATATCTAAGCGTGCACTGTTGTTTGGCGCCACTCTGAAATCTTTCCCACCATTTCCAGAGAACTCCCTATCCCCTTAGAGCTTGGTGCGTATTCTTGGCCAGACACCGCGGCCAGTTTTGGGGAATACGCTATAGAGTTGAATGGAATTTGAGAGATCCCATTGGTGCAGGATTACCATGATTTACCAAAGTGCATGCAGGATGGAACTGGCGCGCTAAAATCCATTGCAGTGCTTTTCAGCCAAGGATTTTACTGAAAGAAGGCCCATAGATGCGCTTCCTGTCCCAGCGCGATGAGGAACAGTCTCCTAAAAAAAACAAATCACAGCTTGAGGTGAGCTATGGCAATATTCCGCGCCATCGCACGCAGTTGCATCAGCGTCTTCTCGACCTGGGCTTGCCGACACAGCCTGTTATTCGTGAGGTGCTGGATTGTGCCCAGTACTACTCCCTCAAAGCCCATGAGGATTTGCTGGTACAAGGGCAAAGTGCGGACCGGTTTTTCATTATCCTTGAGGGAGATCTGGAGGTTATCAAAGAGGATCAGGATGGAGCCGATACTGTTCTTGGACACCTGAAAGCCGGTGATGTGGCGGGAGAACTGGCTTATATTCGCGCCCATGTAGGACCGCAAAGTTACATCGCAAGTGTACGAGCCAAGCGGGATACGGTTGTCGCTGCATTGAGCTGGAACCGGTATGGCACCTTGCCGACCTCGACTGAAACCAACTCCATGCTGTTTCGCTATTTTGCCCGGCAGGCGGCGCATCAGCTGGAACAAAGCAGCTCCCGCGTGTTGGAAGAGATCAAGATCCGATCCCGTCGATTGCAGGCCTATGCGGTTTTGCTGGTGGCGAACATGATCGCCATGTCGTCGTTTGCGTTGTTCATCAGCCTCTACAAAAATACGTTTGATGATTACGGCTACGGCTTCATTGCGATGACGGTTTACAGTTTGAGCCTGAACTTCATTCTCGCGGCTATTCTGTTTTACATCATGAAAAACCTCTATTTGCCGCCACGCATCTTCGGGCTTGAGTTCAGTCATCTCCCAAGCCAGTTTGGTTATGGGGTGGTTATGACTGTTCCGATTATTCTGGTGATGGCAGTTATCCGGTACATTGTGCACCCCTCAGAAGAGTCGTTTTCCTTCTACTTTCTCGCGCATCAGGTACAGGGGCCATTCATGGGGTGGCCAGAGGTGGCGTTTGCGATTTTTTATGCACTGGTGATGTGCCCTATTCAGCAGTTCATTGTGAGGTGTGGCATGCAGGTTCCTGTGACAGCCGCGCTGGGGCCGCATAAGCTTTCCTCTGTGTTCTGGGGCAACTTTGCTGCTTCTGTTGCCTTTTCCATCATCCATCTGCCCTATTCCAAACTGGCCGTTTTGCTGACGTTTATGGTGAGTTTTTATTGGGGCGTGATGTTCCAGTATCGCCGGTCATGGGTGGCGGTTTCCACCAGTCACGCGATTGCCGGGCTTGCGGCATTTTACTGGTTCGCCTTGCTGCGTGTAGCCTAACAAAAAAGGCGCCAGAGGCGCCTTCTTCATTGTCATCAGGATCATTTTCAGATCAATTGTCTTCCTTGGCATCAATGGCCAGTTCACCACCGGACCCTCTTGCCGCACGGCCTTCCTCGATGGTCCAACCGGCTTTTTCGCGCATCCATTGGAAGCTGACGTAAAGGGTCGGGATGAGGAAGATACCGATAGTCGCTGAGAACAGCATGCCTGCCAGCACCGGCACACCCACCGCAACCATGGCTCCAGCACCCGGGCCGGATGCGATGACCAACGGTACAAGACCTGCAGAGAACGCAAGTGATGTCATCATCACCGGACGAAAGCGCAAGCGAGCACCTTCAATCGCGGACTCGTAGATTCCCATGCCATCAATGCGTTTTTCGAGTGAGAACTCGTTCATCAGGATCGCATTTTTACCCGCCAGCGCGATCAGAATGACCATACCAATCTGCGCATACAGGTCGAACGCCAGACCAAAGATCCAGAGGCTCAGCAAGGCACCTGCCAAGGCCGGAGCGACCGAAAGCAGAACGGGAATTGGTGTGTTCCAACTTTCATAAAGCGCCACAAGGAACAGATAGGCAAACAGGAAGGCTAGTCCCAGTACCAGTGCAGTTTGACCCGCAGCTTCTTTCTGTTCCAGTGCCAGTCCCGTCCACTCATAGGCATAGCCTTTTGGCAGAGCTTTGGCCGCGACACCATCCATCGCCATCAAAGCTTCACCCAAGCCTGCACCGGGGGCTGCATTGCCGTTGAATGCGACTGCGCGGTAGTTGTTGTAGCGGGTGATAGTGTTTGCCCCGCGTGACAGCTCAGTGTGCACGACGGAGGACAGTTCAACCATCTCACCTGTGTCTGAACGGACAAAGATGGAGCCGATGTCCTCAACACCAGAGCGATACTTCTGCTCTGCCTGCAGGCGGACGGTCCATGTGCGACCGTAGAGATTGAAGTCGTTGATGTAATAACCGCCCAGCGTGGCTTGCAATGCGTTGTAAACACTTGCCACATTCAGGCCAAGCACCTGAGCACGCTCACGATCCAGCTTCACATTCAATTGCGGAGTATTTGCGTTAAAGGTCGTGAAGAAGGACGCGATATCCGGCGCTTCGTTGGCTGCGACAATCAGGGAGCGGGAGATTTGCGCAAGAACCGTTGGATCCTGACCTTCCAGCGCCTCCATGATGAACTCAAAGCCGCCTACCGTGCCGAGACCATCGATTGCGGCTGGATTGACCGGGAAGAAGGTTGCTTCCGGAATACCTGCCAAAGCTCCGTATGTTCTGTAAACGAAGGCGAACGAAGACAGTTCACGTGATGGACGTTCCTCATAATCCTTGAGTTTGACGAAGAAAACGCCTGCGTTTGGTGATGAGCCGCCACCTGCCAGCAGGTCGAGCCCGATGATCATTGTGGTGGAGTTGACTGCCGGGTCTTTGCGGATGATATCGTCGGCTTTGCGCATGACCGCTTCAGTACGGTTGCGAGATGCACCCGGAGGCAAATTGACCAGCACCATGGCGTAGCCTTTGTCTTCATCCGGGACAAAGCCATCCGGGGTGTTGGAAACAACCAGGAAACCAAAGAGCGCGAAGCCCACCACGACAGGCAGAGAAAGCAACGACATTTTTGCGATGCGCTTGATAAGGCCGGCGTAACCATGGCCGACGTCATCAATCTTTTTGGAAACCTTGGCCATGACACCTGTCAGGTCTTCTGACTTCATCAAGATAGCGCAAAGAGCAGGAGACAGTGACAATGCGTTGATGGTGGAGATCACCATTGCTGCGGAAATGGAGACTGCAAACTCTCTAAAAAGCACACCGGACGATCCCGGCAAGAAGGCCACAGGCACGAACACGGAGAGCAGCACCAGCGTGGTTGCGAGCACGGGGGCTGCAATCTCGCTGACTGCTTTTGATGTTGCCTGAGCCGGTGTGAGATCGGGGTGCTCATGCATAATGCGTTCAACGTTCTCAACCACGATGATCGCATCATCCACCACGATCCCGATGGCCAGCACCAAGGCCAGCAGCGAGATGGTGTTGGCTGTGTACCCCATCATAAAGGCCACTGCGACAGCACCAATGATGGATACGGGGACTGCGATCAGCGGAATGAGAGTTGCGCGGAACTTGCCGAGGAAGACGTAGACCACGATGGTCACAAGCACGAAGGCTTCCAGCAGCGTGTGGATCACCTTCGAAATCATCTCATTCACGAAGAGTGAGGTATCGAAGATGGAGATGTATGTGAGGTCTTCCGGGAAGCGCTCTGCCAGAAATGCGATACGCTCGTTGACCGCTTCTGACACAGCCACAGCGTTTGCACCCGGAGACAGGTAAATCCCCACCATCGCTGTTGGTTGCTGGTTGTATTCTGCCAATATGTCATAGGAGGCGCTGCTGAGTTCTACGCGGGCGACGTTTCTCAGGTGAACCACAGAGCCATCAGGATTTGCACGCAGAACGATGTTTTGGAACTCTTCAACCGTGTTCAAACGGCCTTTCGCCGTGACGGTGAGCTGGAGCTGCTGATCAGACGCCAGAGGAGCTGCACCGATACGACCGACAGCAGCTTGTTTGTTTTGTGATTGGACCGCAGAGATTACGTCTTCTGCTGTCAGGTTGAGGGCTCTGAGTTTGACCGGGTCCAGCCAGATGCGCATGGAGTAATCCTGCGCGCCGAATACGCTGGCATCACCCACACCTGGAATACGCTTCAGTTCGTCTACGATGTTGATGGTGACGTAGTTGGAAATGAAGAGGCCATCATGTGTCTCATCGGGCGAATAGAAGGAAATCGCCTGCAGGAGATCACCGGCCTTTTTGGTGACGTTGACACCCTGATCCCTGACTTCTTGCGGGAGCTTGCTTTCAATGGTGCTTATTCGGTTCTGAACGTTCACCGCATTGATATCGGGGTCTGTTGTCAGATCAAAATAGACCGTCAGCGAGTAGGTGCCATCACTGGAAGACGACGACTTCATATAGCGCATGCCGTCTACGCCGTTGACTGCCCCTTCAACAAGCTGGCCAACACTCTCTTCCACCGTCAGCGCATCCGCACCGATGTAAGTGGCGTTGACCTGCACGGTTGGGGGAGCAATGGTCGGGTATTGTGATACCGGAATTGAGTAAATCGAGATCGCACCGACCACGACTATGAGAATCGAAATCACCATCGCCAGCCGAGGCCGGCGAATAAACATGTCATAGATCATGGTTTATTGACCTGCCAGCTGTGCGTTGACTTTAATTCCAGGACGAACTTTCTGGATGCCGGATGTGATCACCAGATCACCTTTTTCGAGGCCACTTCCAACAATAACAAGGCCGTTAATCTGATCGACAACGGCGATGCGCTGTTGCTCAACCACGTCTTCGTCATTCACCTTCAGCACATATGGGCCTTCCTGATCCAACAGTAGTGCGGATTGTGAGACAACCAGAACAGGCGTGGCATCTTTGGCGTTGGCAACGACATCAACCAACTGGTGGTCAAACAGCAAGTGATCAGGATTTTCAAAGATAGCATAAGCGGTGACGGTGTCTGTGCCCGGGTTGGCTTCTGCTTCAAGGAAGTCCAGCTTTCCGTTGTGCTGGTAGAACTTGCCGTCTGACAGGCGAATTCGAATGAGTATGTTATTGGTGACGAAGTTGTTGGCGCGCTGAGATTGCAAGATCAGTGCTTGTGGAACCGGGAACGCCACGCGAATGGGGTTCAAAGACGTGATGGTTGCCAAAGTTCCGCTGTTGGCATTGACATAGGCCCCTTCTTTAAAGGCAGCGGTTCCGATCTGACCATCCAGCGGAGCGCGGATTTCGGTATAGCTCAGATCCAACTCGGAGAGCTTCAGGTCGGCCTGACGCAGAGCCAGTGCGGCATTGGCCTCTTTCAGGTTTGCGCGGGCTGTGTCGAGTTCGGAAACTGAAATTGTATCCCGGTTGACAAGCTGCTCCTTGCGGTCAAAGTCAACTTTCGCCAAATCGACCTTCGCCTGAGCACTTTCCAGATTGGCTTGGGATTGCTCTACTGAGAACTCATAGGGCTCCTGCTGAATCACAAAGAGCAGGTCGCCTTGCTGAACTGTCTGGCCTTCTTTGAACTCCAGCGGCTCAAGAAACCCGCCGACGCGGGCAATGAGTGCGACCTGACTAATTGCCTCGGTGCGGCCAGAGAAAATGCGTTCTTCTTCAATAACTTCTTCGCGTGCAGGTTCAACAATAACACCTGGAGGGGGGGGAGCTTCCTGAGCAAAGACTGCCGAGGAGAAAAGAAATGTGCCAAGAGACGCCCCCAGAAATGCGAGGGTGGCTTTGCGCGTTGATGAAAGCAGATTTCCATTCCGGCCGGCAGGGAATTCCATTTTATTGTTCATTTTTTACTCTTACACATTGAGAATTGCTGGCAGCACTTGCCTAACATTACCTTAGGGAAGTGACTCAATCCTTGATGGCTTTGGGCACAGCTCTATCCTTCGCTGCCAAGGTCCCCTGGCAACGTTCAAATCAAGTCAGACTGAGAAGTGCATTTGTCCTCCCACTTTCGTGAGGGAAAGCCCGTGACTGGTGTCACAAAAAGCGGTTTCTGGAAATTTTTACCCCTTGTTCGCCTGTGCCAGGTGCACAAGCTGAGTGGTTTCTGTCCAGAATTGCTGGCGGATTTCTTTGCTCAGGATTTGCGTGTCCGGCGGGATTTTTGTTCCGCATTCGTAGAACCCACCGGTTTTGCCCGCAAAGTCCGGAGAGAGCAGCATGTGCATAGCTGGTAAGGCCGCATAGGGGGCAGATTTGCCGACCAGCGAGCTTTTCATGCCTAGCCAGAACCGCCTCATGGCGCTGTAGCCCTGCATTTGTTTGGTCAGCACAAGGCCGGGTCCAAACGCGTTGATGCAGATGTCTGTGTCCTTCAGCTGATCAGCCAGTTCCATCAAGAAGAGCAGATTGCAGTTGGTGTGTGCTCTTCCTCGGTCCCAACTATCTAGCTCACAGTCAGGATCGTTGAGGATGTTCAGGTCGGGTAGTTCGAACTTTGTCACCGGGCTTGCGAACGAGACGACCCTTGGCGCTATTTGGTCTTTGAGCAACGGTGTGATCTTATTCAGCAGCAGAAACCTACTGAGATAGTTGACTGCAAACCCAGCCTCAATCCCCTCTCCTGTGATGCCGCGAAACCCCGGCGTTTCGGCAGCGCAGAGGACGATACGGGTCAGGTCCGGCAGCTTTTGCGAGATCTCATCGGCGAGACGATCTACCTCTGAAATGAGGGAGAGGTCTGCCACAAAGCCACGGTGGGAGCGATTGGGGCCAGCGTCGCCGACATCCTTGAGAACGGCACTCACTTTCTCCTTAGAACGGCCCACAACTACAATGGTTTGCCCAGCGTCTGACAAACGGATCGCAAGCGCTCTGCCGATGCCATCCGTCGCGCCCGTTACCAGACAGGTGTTGTTGGTTGCCCGCCATTCCTCCAAATACCCGGGAGGTGGTGGCACCGGAATGGCTTTGGCTTTCTTCATGCCAGAAGTAGAGCAGAAACCTTTTAATCAGTTGCAGAATTTTTCGATAAACTCACTGAGGGAAAGCGTAAGTTTTTTTGCGGGGTCAAGATAGCGCCGCTCACACGAAAGTTTATGCGTGACGAGCTTGAGTGACTTTGCAGAAGTGCCCACATTTGCTAGTAGATTTTATCTGGGCGCGCTATCGGGATTGAGGGATCTAATTTAATGCAGGAAGCAATAACCGATTTCAGGGGCGCTTTGCGACGTCTGTATTTCGGGCAGACCACTGCTGGACGTTCTTGGCGTATCGGCTTGCTGATGTTTGATGTGGTCACGATCCTCTACTTCGTGCTTTCTGCAACGCTTCCCCAGCTGGAAGGCTATCCGCGGCTGGACTGGGCCATCGGGTTCATTCTGCTGATTGACTACGGATTCCGCCTCACCATTGCACTGCGGCCCTTCAAAGCTGCATTTGACAGCACGGCCATTGCAGACCTTATTGTAATCCTGTCTTTGTTTGCTGAAGCTCTTATCGAAAACCTCGGTTTCTTGCGCGTAATCCGCATGTTGCGGTTGTTACGCTCCTACCATGTGGTGAAGGATCTGCGGGAGACGTTCTCGTGGTTCAAGGAGCGTGAAGAGATCATCAACTCGGCGATGAACCTGCTGGTCTTCGTGTTTATGGTGAGCGCGGTTGTTTATGTGATTGAGGCGCACCTGAACCCGGACATCAACTCCTACATGGATGCGCTGTACTTTACCGTCACAACGCTGACGACGACTGGTTATGGCGACATCACCATGACGGATACGATGGGTCGCGGGATTACAATCGTCATCATGGTGTTTGGCGTGGCGCTGTTTTTGCGGCTGATCCAGACCATTTTCCGTCCGTCTAAAGTAAAATATGCCTGTCCTGATTGTGGCCTTAATCGTCACGATAATGACGCCGTTCACTGCAAGCATTGCGGCAATACTTTGCACATTCCCACGGAAGGGGAATGGCAGTAGGCCCTCTCGCGGTAAGCTGTAAATGACGGCATCAATTTTGAGAGTAAGACCGCCTTTGAGGCGTATGTTAGCATAAACAAAATTAATCTCGGCAATTCCTGGATTCATCCATGAGTTTCAATAGGTTTAATCCGAGAGAGCGGCAAGAAGTGGAATGGGCATGAGCCTTCTTACAAGTGCGATTACGTTTGCTACCGTGGTTATTTCCGGGTTGGTTCCCAATGCGACAATGGCAGAGGAAGCGACCTGTGGTGTGACTGCTCCCTGTGAAGTTGAGAGCGGTGAATACTATGTTGCACTTCCGGATTCTCCTGCTGATGACGAACAGATTGGCGCCATAATCTACCTGCACGGGTGGAAGGGCAAAGCTGATCGCGCCATCGAGAATAAAGCTTTGCGTAATCTTGCAAACGAGCTTGGCGTTGCTCTCATTGTCCCGCAGGGCATTGGCGGTTCCTGGTCCTATCCGGGCTCCCCGAGTCAGGATCGTGACGAGTTCAAGTTCTTCGATGAGATGCTGACAGACGTTTCTGACCGCTTCCCGATTGATCGTGAGAAGATCCTGCTCTCAGGCTTTTCCATGGGTGGTTCCATGGTTTGGAATCTGGCCTGCTATAAGGGTGAGAACTATGCTGGCTTCGCGCCGATTGCCGGTGCCTTTTGGGATCCTATCCCAGCAGCCTGCCCTTCTCCTTTGACCAACCTTTACCACACCCACGGGGTTGAAGATAAAACCGTTCCGATGGTGGGCCGTGCTATTGGTGCGAACTGGCGTCAGTCCGATGTGTTTGACAGTCTGGATGTCTGGAAGCGGCAAGCTGGTCTCTATGATACTGAGCCGACATCCATCAGTGCTGGCGAGTTGCAGTGTGATGTGTGGTCTGCCAAAGGCGAGAAGCTTGAGCTTTGCCTGCATGATGGCGGACACTCCATGAAGGCTAACTGGATCCGGCGTGCATGGCTTGATCTTGCCAACACAAAGCACTGGTAAAACCCACAGGACCATCACGGTAGAAACTTCAAATTTCACGGGTCATCACGATACTGTGTGATTTTTCAGATTGTTGTGGTGGGCCTTTTCTGAGTGCTCTAACGTCTCTCCAAAATCTGCTGGATTGCTGTACATGACAGGGTCAGTCACCCTCCATTTGCGGTCAATCTTGCCTCAAAACCAATGGATTAGACGGTTTGAATTCTCTAGTAGACGGTGAACAGCACCAGTCCTCTACCACCAAAGGACCTTTGGATGGCCTTGTGGTGCTTGACCTTTCGCGCATTCTGGCAGGCCCAACCTGCACCCAGTTACTGGGTGATATGGGCGCTGAAATCATCAAGATTGAACACCCAACACGCGGGGATGACACCCGCAAATGGGGACCTCCCTTCCTGAAAGGCAAAGGCGGTGCGGATACTGGCGAAAGCGCGTATTATCTCAGCTCCAACCGCAACAAACATTCTCTCGGCATCGACATGCGTTCTGAAGAAGGCGTGGAGATGCTCAAAGAGTTGGCGGCGACCGCTGACATCGTTATCGAGAACTTCAAGGTTGGTGACCTTGCTCGCAAGGGCCTCGGTTATGACGACCTGCGTGCGAAGAATGATCGACTGATCTACTGCTCCATTACCGGTTTTGGCCAAACTGGCCCTTACTCACATAGAGCGGGCTATGATGCGCTGATTCAGGCCATGGGCGGGATCATGAGCATCACGGGCCTTCCTGAGGAGGAAGGTGGCAGCCCGACCAAAATTGGTGTTGGCATTGCTGATGTGATGTGCGGGATGTATGCCTGCAACGCTATTTTGGCAGCTCTGCACCACCGTGAGAAAAGCGGTGAAGGTCAGCACATCGACATCTCCTTGCTGGATTGTCAGGTGGCATGGCTGATCAATCAAGGCCTTTCCTATCTGACCGACGGCAACATCCCAAAACGGCTTGGCAATGCGCACCCAACCATCGTGCCTTATGAGACCTTCCCGGCCTCTGACAAGGACTTCATGGTGGCTGTTGGCAACGATGCGCAGTACCAGCGTTTCTGTGAGATTCTGGGTTGTCCTGAATTGAACACTGATCCTCGCTTTGCAACCAACGCTGACCGCGTGCGCAATCGTGCTGAACTGGTGCCTTTGCTGCGTCAGTTCACAATCAAACAAGGTGCCCAGCATTGGACGGATGAACTTGAGGCTGTTGGCGTTCCGTGTGGTCCGGTGAATGATCTGGCTGGCGTGTTCAGCGATCCGCAGATTCTACATCGTGGTATGAAGATTTCTCTGCCACACAAACAGTCTGACGATGGTCAGGTAAGCTTGATTGGTAACCCGATCAATTACAGCAAGACGCCTGTTACATACCGGAAGGCACCGCCGACCCTTGGCGAGGACAGCATTGAAGTGCTGACCAAGTATCTACAAAAAACCAAAGAAGAAATTGACGATCTCGCTGCTCGCGGTGTCGTGTCACTGGGAGATTCATAATTATGCGCGGCGCTGATCTTATTGCTCAAAAACTGCATCAGGCTGGCAGTCAGTATGCCTTCGGGATACCGGGTGGCGAAGTGCTGGCCCTTATGGATGCCCTGAACCTTGCTGGTTTGAAATTCAATCTGGTGAAGCACGAGAATGCTGGTGGCTTTATGGCAGAAGGCGCATGGCATGGCCTTGCGCGCCAAGGTACGGATGCTCCTGTTGTTTTGCTGGCAACGCTTGGGCCCGGTGTGACCAACGCCGTCAACGTGATTGCCAATGCCTTTCAGGATCGCGTTCCGCTGATCTTCCTGACAGGTTGCGTAGATACTGCTGAGGCTGAGACCTATACTCATCAGGTGATGGACCATCAGCAACTGCTGCGTCCTATTGTGAAAGCCAGCTTCAAAGCAGCTCCGGGTGCGCTGAATGCCATGATGGATAAGGCAATTTCCATTGCCATGTCTGGTCAACCAGGGCCGGTGCACATTGATGTGCCGATCTCTGTTGCCGAAGGTGAAAGCGACGAAACACAGAAAACACCGAACTACGGTGTTCGTGCTGCCCAGCTGCCATTTGGTGATGTGCTGGAGCAAGCGCGTGATTTACTGGGCTCTGCTCAGCGCCCAATCGCAATTGCTGGTGTTGATGCCGTCAACGTGGATGCAGGCAATGAGATTGAGGCGTTCTGTGAGGCCTATCAGATTCCGTTGATCACCAGCTACAAGGGCAAGGGGCTCATTCCTGAAGGCCATAAACTTTCGCTTGGTGGAGCAGGCTTGTCGCCCAAAGCTGATAAGAACCTGATGCCTTTGCTGGCTGATGCGGACCTTGTTGTGCTGATCGGCTATGACCCCATTGAAATGCGCGTGAACTGGCGTAATCCGTGGAGTGAAGAGACATCAGTTATTGAGCTGACACCGGTGCTGCGCAGCCATGGTATGCACCAAGTGAGCCATACACTGGAAGGCGATGTGAAGCCGACCCTGATGGCTCTGACACCAGAAGATGAGGCCGGTATTGTTCCAGAAGAGAGCGATTGGCTTCGTGACCGTATCGCGCCAGCCAAGGAAAAGCTGAAGGCCGACTTTACTGCGGAAGAAAGTGGTTGGGGCCCAGCCACTGTGTTCCACGGCCTTCGGGAAGCCTTGCCGGATACCACTGTTGCAACTGCGGACAGTGGTGCGCACCGCATTCTGGTAAGCCAAATCTGGGAGAGCCACTACCCGCGCACCATGCTGCAGAGCTCTGCGCTTTGTACGATGGCATGTGCCTTGCCGCTTGGCATCGGGCATAAGATGGCAAAACCAGAAGATCCAGTTGTTGTGTTTGTAGGTGATGCTGGTCTGGAGATGGGTCTTGGTGATCTGGCGGTTCTGCGAGATATGCAGGTGCCGTTTATTGTCTGCGTGCTGGTCGACGAGAGCTTGTCTCTTATTGAGCTGAAGCAGCGCGCGAACCAGAACCCTAATCTGGGCGTGGACTTCTCTGCGACCAACTTCCCTGCACTTGCTGACGCTTATGGCGGGCATGGTGTTTGGGTGGATGATGCAGAGAGCCTGAAGAAAGAAGCAAAGGCAGCGCTGGAGCGCGATACCTTCACTGTTCTTGCTTGCCGCATTGACCGCAGAGCCTACGACGGAAAATTATAGAGGCATTCGCCTTTTCGAGTGTGTCGCAGGAAAGGTGACACACTCTTTTTTTATTTCTAAAGAGTGCCTCAGGTGTTGTCTGTGGCACGGTCTGCAATGCGCTGGAAGATCACATCCAGTTCCTCGCTCAGTGAGACCAGATCCTCAGAGGCGGTGGCTCGGTAAGGCTGGAAGACAAAGCTTGGCGTCTTCCATGACAGCGTTGCTGTGCCATCCGGATTTTCCGTCAGATAGAAGCGAACTGGCGCCTCAATACCTGCCTGCACACTTGCTGCCAGCATACGGCGCGCAAAGTCATTACGAAAAACCCCGATCACGTAGTTGCCCGGGATCTCGAAGCCGTTTGCTTTAGCACCCCGGGAGGCACTTGCCATGCTGACGAGCAGCATGTCTTCTTCGCGAATGGCTTTTTTCAGAGAGTCCAGCAGCTCATCAATCGCCATGGTGGTTTCGATAACCCGCCAGCCATTGCGTGGAAGCACCTTGCCCTGCTGCGCCTGCTCTGTGGTGATTTGGGCCTGGGATGGCTGAAAAGCGGCCATAACGAACATCAATGTTCCAACAAAGCCGAGCATCCCCGTAAGGAGTTTCATGGTTCAATCCTTTTCGTAATGAAATGAGTTTAAAAGCGGGAGTTGAACAGGCTGTTGTTCAAGCTCCCTTGATTTTAATTGGCCAAGTTTTAGTCGTATCCGGCAACTTGCTTCTATTTTGCGGTAACAGGTGCAGGATCCATTCCGATCAAATGACGGACACGGGTGCCAACCATGGACCCGG
>NZ_LMCJ01000017.1:353041-370992 GCF_001623085.1 Pseudovibrio sp. W74 | reverse complement strand
AAAGGCGAAGACGAGCCATAACCAGCCATGTATGGAGCCGGAGGTTATGCCCCCGAGATACGCTCCGATGTTGCATCCGTAAGCAAGGCGCGCGCCGTAGCCGAGCAAGAGGCCTCCGACCACTGCAGTTCCAGCATCTCTGAGATTAATTTTTTTCACCGGATTGAACTTTCCGGCCAGCCCAGCTGCAATCAGAGCCCCGAGCACAATGCCGAAGTTCATGACGGATGTGGAATCGGCAAAGACAGATCTTTTGATCGCCCCAACCTGCCATTGCCAGTAAGGCCAGGTCTCTACCGGGATACCAATGGCATAGAAAAACTTTGCGCCCCAGAGTGCGAAGCCGGATGTCACGCCCCATGGGCGCTGCAACACAATGAACGTAAGAACGCAAACCAACGCCAACATCAACGCACCCAGAACATAGCCCCATTGGCCCTGAAAAAAACCGGTGGTTTTGCGGGATTTTTCTAGTTCACCCCATTGTTTTTTCTCGATAAACACCGAGAATATCGCAAAGGCGACAAGTGGCACAATGGTGATCAGTAGCGCAGGGACGACCCCATAGCCACGCACAAGCGAAAATGCCGGTAATCTTGGAAGAGAATTCCAGAATGAAAGATGCGCTGTTGCAATTACGCTGCCCAAAATGAAGAAGGCAAGGGTGATCACCATGCGTGATGAACCGCCTCCGACAGTGAACAATGTGCCTGATCCACACCCTCCGCCGAGCTGCATTCCGATGCCAAAAATGAAGGCTCCGACAGCTGCTCCAACACCGAATGGAAACACAAAGCCACCGGTGCGTATACCGATGTCTGGCCCGTATTGGAGGAGTGGGAAACTTATTAGACAAACCAATGAGATAAGCAGGAATTGAGCACGAAGGCCCTGCCCTCTTCGCTGGGTGACAATACGGCGCCACGCTGCCGTAAATCCGAAGCTCGTATGGTACAACGCAACGCCTGCCAGAGCACCAATCAAAGCACCGCCAAAAACACGCCAGCCGTTGTTCTGGAGTCCCAATAGAGCAACACCGGCCAACGCGACCAGCGCTCCGATGACGATCACAGATTGCGGTGATTGAATCTGTTGATCGATTTTTGTTTGTTGATAGCTACTCGTATTCGCCATGAATTCGCCACGTACTTAGTCTCAATTGGAGTAAGGACATTACACAGTGGGGACTAACTAGAAAATCAAGAAGCAGTGAACACTATTTCATCCGACAAACAGAAGATTATCACAAGGTAATAAATACTGGTATAATGGAACTTAATATCTAAAATCTTACTTATTATCACTATTAATAATAGTAGGTTTTTACAAGTAAGCTTCTATTTGACGCATATTTTTTCTTAGTGAATAGAATAGTGTTTTCTATTTCTTCATGAGGTTGAACTATATTTTCTACATAAACAAAGCTTGCTGATATTAAACACCATTTTGTGTGTTGAACGTCATCGCCAGTTTTGAAAGGGTTCTGATCAACAGATTTCCTGGCAGACCTGTGTCGTTAGTAATGTAAACCCAATGGCTTATCTCATAAGCGATTGCACATTGCACGAAATACCGGTCGCCTCAACCACGGGTCGCATCCATGCGCATTGATGACCAGTTCGAATACACGGTAACACTCTCCGATAAGAGTGCATTAACACACTGGAACAACACTATTCTTGCGTTTTTGGCACATAGTGCTGCAACGCCGGAGCATCTTGCGAAAACACTGGAGGCCGATCCAGACTTCGCTCTGGCTCAAGCCGCGCGTGGCCTGTTCTGCCTACTGCTTGGCAGACGCGAAATGACAGCAACTGCTTTTGAAGCTTATGCAATTGCTGATAAATGCCGCAGAGATACACAGATTACAGACCGTGAAGACGCTGTTGTTGAGGCTTTGAATGACTGGCTTCAGGGTACGCCGACCAAGTCTGCTGATCGCCTTGACGAACTGCTTCTTAAATACCCACGCGATGCATTCCTTCTGAAACTCGTCCACGCTATTCGCTTCGTTCTTGGCCAGCCGTCCCGCATGCGCTCCTCGATTGAAAGTGTGATCTCATCTTACGAAGACGACCATATCGCAAAAGGTTATGTACACGGTTGTTACTCCTTTGCGCTGGAAGAGACTGGTGATTTTGACCGGGCTGAACGGATCGGCAAAGAAGCCGTTGCATTTCAACATGATGATGCCTGGGGCCTGCATGCAGTTGCCCACGTGCTGGACATGACCGGCCAGACCGAAGAAGGTATCAAATGGCTTGATGACCAGCCAAAGGCTTGGGAACACTGCAACAACTTTGGCTATCATGTTTGGTGGCACCTTGCGCTGCTGCACCTTGATCGCGGCAATGTTGAGCGTGTTTTCGAGCTCTATGACCAAAAGTTCCGCAAAGACCATACAGACGATTATCGCGATATTTCCAACGCAGCTTCCATGCTGGTTCGCCTTGAGCTTGAGGGCATCAAGGTAGGTAACCGCTGGGAAGAGCTGGCGAGCATCAGCGAAAAGCGTGTCGACGATTCCTGTAATGTTTTCGCAGACTTGCACTACATGCTTGCTCTGCTGGGAGACAACCGTCGTCAGTCCTCTGACCGCCTTTTGACACGAATGCGCACATTTGGCGAACAAGACACCAACGAGATGGGTCTTGTAACTAAAACAGCTGGTTCTCCAACAGCATCTGGCTTGATGCAGTTCAAGAACGGCAATTACTTCAGCGCTTACCACCACCTCGCAGAAGCACGTCCGTTGTTGCGTACCGTTGGTGGCAGTCATGCTCAGCGTGATGTATTTGAACGCCTCACCATTGAAGCCGCTTTGCGCGCTGGCCTTTGCCAGGAAGCAAAACGGATGATTGATGAGCGCACACGCTTGAGAGGCGGATCAGACACCTATGGTGAAACCCGCATGGCTCAAGCAACCCGCATGACGGAAGCCACCGACCTCATGCAAAGTGAACACCTACGATTCCGTATGGGATAAATGGAGGTGCAGCTTCGGGGGATTTCGGAGCTGCATTTCATCATCTATAGTTTTTAGTTTCAGAGACATCGTGAACCAGCACAGTATACCGCCGACCCCTATGAAAACGGCCAGCCGACCAAGAGATCCGCGCCTCGATTTTTTTCGAGGGATCGCAATGTTCATCATCTTCATAGCCCACCTTCCTGCAAACGGGTGGGCTCTTTGGATTCCGGCGCGTTTCGGGTTCTCCGATGCAACCGAGATATTTGTGTTTTGCTCTGGCATGGCCTCCGCAATTGCCTTCGGGCGCGTCTTTGAACTGCATGGCCTGGTCATGGGCAGCGCGCGTGTTCTTTACCGCGTCTGGCAAGTTTACTGGGCCCATATCTGCCTGTTTCTCGCCGTTGCGGGCATGCTTGCCTTCCTGCAAATCAACGGCTGGACCAGCGACGACTATGTCGGGAAGCTGAACCTTTGGCACTTCTTCGAGGATCCAATCTTCCAGCTGCCGGGTTTGCTGACCCTTACCTATGTGCCGAACTACTTCGATATTCTGCCAATGTATCTGGTGATCCTTGCGATGTTGCCGGTGATCATGATTGCCTATTACAAGGCCGGACGAGGTGCGGTTGCAGCAATCATCATCGCGTTCTGGCTGATCGCAACCTTCCGACTGGTGGACTTCCCTGCTGAGCCATGGTCCGATCGTCGTTGGTTCTTCAATCCGTTTGCATGGCAGTTGCTGTTCTTCACCGGATTTGCCTTCATCAAGGGCTGGATTCCGGCTCCTCCAGTCAAGAAACGTCTCTTGTTCCTGAGTGCCTCGATTATCATTCTTACGATTCCGTTTGCTTACTTCCGCATTCTCAACGAGGTGCCAGAGCTCCGCAGAATTGCAAATGATATCAGCGACCTCACCGTAAAATCCGAGATGGGTCTCCTGCGCTACATCCACTTCCTTGCCCTTGCTTATGTGGCGTGGGTAGCTGTTGGAGAAGGCGGGCAACGGCTGCTCATGGGCGGTTTTGGCGGCAAAGTTGTCCGGGTCATCAAAAAGGTAGGCCAACAGTCTCTCGCTGTTTTCCTTGCGAGCCTCATTCTTGCGCAGGGCATTGCAATCTTCCGGGATGAACTCGGTTTGAAAGGCACGGTCACAGGTGGAATCATGGCAAACTTGCTTGGTTTTGCAGGCTTAATTGCCGTCGCCTATACCGTGGCATGGTTTAAGGGTGAGCCATGGAGAAAGCCAAAGGAAAAGCCAGCTTCCTAAAGCAGTTCGCATTTAAGTTGGAACACCTGAACTGCTTTAGTCTTTGTTTTTGCGTATCTTTATCCGAAAACCGGCTTCCACTTTTCGGAGATACGCTGTAGCTTTGCCAGTTCAATAGAAACCCAGAAATCAGAAAGCCGGTTGCGTGCCATTTACGCAACCGGCTTTTCCCTTGAAACCTGATGGTTCTCACCACCTTCAGCTCATTCTTTTATCGCGTGGCCGCAGCTCGGTTTGCTTTGGCAAGTTCCAACTCTATACGGCGCTGCTCTTTATTGAGGCCTTGCAGTTCAAGCGGCGTTTTCTTTTCTTCAGGCAACACCCAAAGTCCGGAGTGTTTAAAGTACATACCGAGTGCTGGTTTTGAGGTGATCATTGCAAACGGTATTGTTAGCAATGGTCCAAGGATTACCGGAAGCAGAAGCCACGTATCTGCAAAGGTATAATCCATCATCCAAATCACACCGCAAAGGCCGAAAAGAGTTTGGGGCCAGAACTTCTTCACTGCCAAAATGAACGGAATACCCTGGGGTTGTCTTTCCTGCCCTCCCCATTGCGTTTTTCGTCCTGCGAACAGTTGTGCAATAAAGATGCTGTGCGCAATTGCCATGACTGGTGCTAGCAACATGGAATAGACCAGCTCGAAGAATGCGCTGACAAACACCGAGAAAGAGCCGCCATACTCCCGGCGTTCGTTCCGAACCGTCAGGACATGGGCAAGCGTTGCGAGCTTAGGTGCAAAGACCATACTCATGATGGCCACAATCAGGATTGTGCCGTAAAACTGGTCGAATGCCATCGTCTCGGGCGCTGAAAAAGATGCGGTTAAAATCGCCATCGCGATAAAAACAAGCCATGCCGGAGAGCCAGCAAACATGAGGATTGCAAGGCCAAGTTGGATTCGTCCCAACAGCTTAAACCCGGGCTCTCTGAGCAATTTAAAGTACTGAAGGTTTCCGTGACACCAGCGCAGATCTCTGCGGATAAACTCGATCAAATGAGGTGGGTTTTCTTCATAACTCCCACCTTCTACCGGCCATACGCGCACCTCATAGCCCGCGTCTGCCATCATCGCTGCTTCAACCTGATCATGACTGAGGATCGGGCCGCTCAATGCGTCATTTCCTGGCAGAGGCTCCAGCATGCAGAACTGCGTGAAAGGCTTTACACGAAAAATCGCATTGTGTCCCCAATAGGGACCTGACGAGCCTTGCCACCACGCTGCGCCAAGTGTGTAGGAGCGCATTCCCAAGCGCATGCCCCACTGGAAAACACGGGTGAAGAACGAGTTGGTTGAAAGTCCCAGAACAAGTGTTTGCAAAATACCCAGACGCGGATTTGCATTCATTTTGCTTACAAGGTGGCATAAAGATTCTGCTGAGAGGAAGCTATCAGCGTCCAGCGTGATCGCATATTCATGCCGTGTCCCCCAGTTGCGACAGAAATCTTCGACATTACCTGCTTTGAAGCCGGTGTTCTTCTCACGTCTGCGATAAAGCACTTCAATCCGATTTTGCCATCGTGCCCGTAGCAGCGAGAACTCTCGCATTTCTTGCCGGATATGCTCAAGATCATTGCTGTCACTCAGGATGTAGAGAGAAAAGCCGTTGAGTTTTTCCAGACGATCCAGATCTTGAAGCATCGCTTCCAGCTTGGCAGCCACTTCAGGCGAGTCTTCGTTTCGCACGCAGGAAAGCAAGGCAGTTTGCTTATTCTGCAAGGGCTTTTTTAGGTCAAGTGTACCCAGAGGCGTGCCAGCATACACCTGTGCAGTAGAGTTTGAAGAAAACCTCATGAGCATTAAGCCTATGACAGCATGCCAGAAGCCGATGACAAGCCATGGTAAGGTTACCAGAAATGCGAGAAGCATCACGACTTTTGAAAGGGCAAAACCGTTGAGGAACAGTGTGAGTGACATGATGGTGGTCAACACTGCTAAAGAGGTTAGAACGAGCCCTCCGAAGATCAGTCTGCGCCTGAATAAGCGCTTATTTTCCTGATGCTTGTCGATGATGTTGGTGGAGAGCAGCTGGTCAACAAGACTAGTGCGGGCGTTCTCTTCAGGAACCCGTGATTGTTTTGTCATGTCCTACCCAAATTATTATTGTTTTTAGAGGCACCTACATTTCTGCTAGTTTCCTTTGTTCACGTTTCCCTAGAGTATATTTGTGAAAACTTAGCGATCCGGGGAGCGCGTTTCTTGTCTGAGTTAGCCAGAGCGCTTTGGTACACTGCGCCTCAAACCATTGAAATAAGAGAGGAAAAACTCTCTAAATCATCTGGTAACCGTGTTTACTTAAAAACTCATGCTTCCGCGATCAGCCGAGGTACGGAGGCCATTGTCTATCGTGGCGATGTGCCAGTGAGCGAGCGAGAGCGGATGATCGCTCCGTTTCAGGAAGGGACCTTTCCGTTTCCTGTTAAATACGGCTATGCAAACGTTTCTGAAGTGATTGAAACAAAAGATGATTTAAAAGCGGGTCAGCGCGTTTTTTCTCTTTTTCCGCACCAAAGCAACTTTCTGCTCCCCGCAGATGCGCTCTATGTTATCCCTTCTGATTTACCGAGCACCCGCGCCACTCTGGCAGCAAACATGGAAACAGCGCTGAACATCATGTGGGATGCAGCTATTCTGCCATGTTCTAATGTTGCCGTGGTTGGTGCTGGCACTGTTGGCTCACTGGTTGGCTATCTTTGCGCTCGCATCGCAGGTGCGAACGTGACTATGATTGACGTCAACCCGAAGCGGCAGGACATTGCAGACGAGTTTTCCTGCGCATTTTCCTTGCCGGAAGTTGCTCCCGAAAATCAAGATGTTGTCGTGCATTGCAGCGCCTCTGAAGCTGGTTTGAACACTGCGATCCGAATTGCAGGGAGAGAAGCCAGAATTGTGGAGGCGTCCTGGTATGGCTCACGCCCTTCCGGTCTTGTTCTTGGCGGGAGTTTTCACAGTCAGCGCCTCAGTCTTATCTCGTCTCAAGTCGGTCAGGTTGCCCCCATCATGAGGCCACGCTGGACACACCGCAGGCGAATGGAGGCGGCAATTTCTCTTCTGAAAGATGACGTGCTCGATACTTTGCTTGCGCCTCCCATCGAATTTGAAAAAGCGCCGAAGGATTTGAAAGACGTTCTTTCAGGCAAGAAAGATACTTTATGCCAACCTATTGTTTACACTTAATTTTATGAGGATTTTGAGATGTATTCAGTCGAAATCAGCAATCACATTATGATCGCGCACAGCCTGGAGGGGGAGGTGTTTGGTCCTGCCTCTCAGCTTCATGGCCTTACTGCACACGTCCACGTCGCTATTTTTGCAGAGGAACTGGATGAGAACGGGATTGTCATCGACATTGGCAATGCGCTTGATGTGCTGGCAGAAATCCTGCATCCGTTCAACTACAAGAATCTTGATGACCTTCCTCAGTTCAAGGGGCGGAACACCACGGTCGATTTTCTCTGTAGCTACATTTACCAGCGCGTGTGCGATGCTGCTTATCTACATAAACTAGGCCGCGAACCGAGCGAACTTAGCAAGGTACGCGTTTCAATTTCCGAGAACCCTAATGCGCGTGCGTCTTATGAGGCGCCGTTGACTGCATCCGAGGCTCATGAGTAACTTACATCCTTCTTTAGGCCAGACAGCAGAAGCCACTGCCAGATCTTGCTATTTTGTCTTTCCGGGTGATCTGAACACGCCCACAGGTGGTTATCGATATGATCGTGAGATCATTCGGGGGCTGCAGAAACACGGCTGGAATGTCTCACTCATTAGCCTTGAAGGCACCTATCCAGTCCCATCTGATGCTGACAAAAAGCTGGCGCTTGAGGTCATTGAAGAGATAGAGCCCTCAGCTTTGATCATCGTGGATGGTTTGGTGCTTGGGGCTTCATCTGATCTGGCGCAGAGTATCGCTGAGCGTTCCAATCTCATTGCGCTGGTTCATCACCCACTGTTTCTGGAAAGTGGGATCGACCCTGAGCTGGCAAAGGTGCTCCGCGCGGCTGAAACGAAAGCTCTCACGTTTGCAAAGCATGTGATTGTGACCAGTCCTTCGACACAGAAGACGCTTGTCTCTCAAATGGGCGTTCCAGCGGAAAAGATCAGTATTGTTCTGCCCGGTATTGATCGGCCGACTGTCTCGGAGAGCGTTGCAACCTCGAACGAAGCTCTGGCAACCCCAAAGTTGCTTTGTGTTGGGTCGTTGGTACCGCGAAAAGGGCAATTGCATTTAGTTGAAGCGCTGGGACAACTGAAGCAATTGGACTGGCATCTGGATCTCATTGGAGAAACGCGGTTTGATCCAGAATATGCGAGCCAAGTGCGATCTCAGATCAAAAAGCATGACCTCACTGAGCGTATTCGCGTTCATGGAGGCATTCCCAAAGCTGAATTAACGGGGTTTTATCAATCAGCCGACCTCTTTGTGCTCCCAACATACTATGAGGGATACGGGATGGCTTTTGCGGAGGCTATGAGTTTTGGGCTCCCGATTATTGCAAGTGGCGAGGGAGCTGTTGCATCGACGGTTCCGCCTACAGCTGGCTTTCATGTTGGTGCAGGCGATCCTCTAGCTCTGAGCAAAGCCATCGAAACACTTCTTCAAAACAAAGAGTTACGCTCTCAACTTTCAACTGGGGCCCTTGCTGCTGCTCGTGCATTGCCAGATTGGAATGACAGCGCAAAGGCTTTTGCTTGCACATTGGAGGCTCACAGGTGAGTGGATTTTCCTCTGAATGGCTCTCATTACGTCGTAAAGCAGACCGGCGTGCGCGCAACAAAGACGTCATGAAAAAGTTTTGTAGCTGGTTGGTCGAGCATGCTCCCAAGAGTGGCCCGCTCCGGCTCATAGATGTGGGCGCTGGAACCGGTTCCTTTCTGCAGGATTTGGCCGAACATATTGAGTCAAACAGAGAGCAAGTGTGGTTACTGATCGATAACGACCCTGAACTTCTCAAAGTTGCAAAACGCATCTCTCCTCCCTTGCCTCATACCAGAACGAAAACAGATGTTTGCGAACTGACTGATGCCGGGTCACTGGATATTCTGGAAGGGCATCATGGGGTTGTTACCTCGGCCTTTCTGGATCTTGTGAGTGCAAATTGGCTAGATAGCTTTGTTGCACGTATGCGTCAGCTAAAACTCCCGTTTCTTGCAGGACTTTCGTACAACGGTATCCTACTAAGCAAACCACACCACCCGACAGATCGGCTTATTCAGCGCGCATTCAATCAGCATCAAGCAACGGACAAAGGGTTTGGGTCTGCATTAGGGCCGCTTGGTGGGTTTCATGCTCGTGAGCGATTGCTTAAGGCGGGGTATACCTGCTTTACCGGACGCTCTGACTGGGTGTGCGCACCTGAAGACGATGCTTTGCAGCTGGAGCTGATTAAGGGGTGGGCCCAAGCGGCACGCGAAGTTGGGGTATCAGATACAATCGTGGATGATTGGCTGGAATTTCGTTTAGCAGCACTTGGCAAAGGCAAGTCACAACTGCAGGTCGGGCATGTTGATATTGTTGGCCTTCCGCCTCAATGAGGCTATGAAGACCTTTGCTTCCAACACTCTGAATTAGAGACCTATGTTCTTTAAGATCAATGCCTGTGTGAGCGTGAAAAGGCGTGGGCAGCGGATTTCCTGTTTCTCGTAAAGGCTTCGCAGTTCATGGAATGACAGCTCGACAACTTCAATATCTTCGTCTTCGTCCAGATCGCGCCCTTCAATATTCAGGTCGCCGGATGTGTACTCGGCGAGGAAGAAATGCGCCCGCTCAGCAAGACGCGCGGGGTTGATGAAGACATTCGCGACCTTAGTGAGATTGGTGAGCAGGCACCCAAGCTCTTCCTGAGCTTCGCGTACACATGCTTCTTCTATGGACAGATCACTGATCTCGATTCCGCCAGCGCATGCCTCCAGGATAATCTCTTCCTCCATGATGTAGGGCGCTACACGGAGCTGCTTGACGATCAAGACTGTTTTCGCTTGAGGGTCATAAGCCAGCACAGCAATTGAATCGCCGTAGACCCATACCGGATCTGTTGTGATGTGCTCGCGTCCATCTTCGTGAACAACACGCACTTCAACTTCTTCAATCTGCCCTTTAGCTTCCCAAAGGGTCGTGCGTCTGATGAGCTCTGGCATGCGTGTGTCCTTATTCGGAAATTCACGCAAATTTATACGGGCACTTGCCAGCGAAAGGAAATGCTTTTCAACCCTTTGGAAAAGTTAATTGTTCAGGCTCAGATCTGCCAGCATATCAACACCCAAAGGATGCCAAGTGACATCGGGGCGGATAGCCTGTGCGAGGTAATCAATCGCAGGTAACTGGAGACCTCTTGGTCCTGATCCGATGATGAGCGGGGCGATCATCAAGTGAAGACGATCGATCATTTTCAGCTCGATAAAGCGAGACAGCGTCCAAGCACCACCTTCAACGAGGATGCATCGAAACTCTCGCAGTGCATGCCGGATTTCAGCACAGGACAGACGACCTTTTGCATTCGGTTGTAGCTGAAAGCATTCCACTCCATCAGGATAACGCGCATGGGCATCTGTTCGCGTAATCACAATGCGGCGGGCATTTGTATCCTGCAGGAGTGTACTGTCGCGAGGCATACGGCCATAAGGGTCGATGACAATGCGTGCCGGGTGCCGTCCGCTGACATGCCTGACAGTGAGTTGAGGGTTGTCCGCAACCGCTGTTCCCACTCCCACCACGACAGCATCACAAAGTGCCCGGAGCCGGTGAAGATGGATCAATGCTTCAGAGCAACTCACATAATTGGAGTCTCCGGTGACCGTTGCAATGCGGCCATCAACTGACTGTCCAAGCTGACCAATAACAAACTGCTTTTGCGCCATGCAAAGAGGTGCGAAGACACTGCCATAGCCTTGCAGGTCTGGTGCACGCCTCTCCACCGACGCTGCTAAGACCTCCTGCCAATCATCAGGAGACAAATATCCAGAGGACTGTTCTAGCGGCTTTTCGCAGGTCAACTGAGAATTATTCGGATGATCTTGTTGATGTATTGGTGTTGTGTGGCCCCTGTCCATCAAGCCCCCTTGTTTTACCGAGTTCACAGCTCACCTCACCTAAGGTTAGCCTAGTGGTAACGAACCTTGATTAATCTGTCGATCAGGAGATTGCAGGGGCTCTTCAGGAACCTCTGGGATTATCAGGAGAATAGAGCATGGCCTATAAAGTTGCCGGGTATTCAGCCATGGCGAAGACGTATCACTGGATCGTCGCCATTCTAGTCTTAATCATGGTTCCAATGGGACTGGTGATGACAGATCTGGGGCCTGGAGCCCTTCAGAATACGCTCTACTTCTATCACAAGAGCATCGGTATCCTGCTCTTCCTGCTCGTGGTTTTGCGCCTTCTTCAGCATTGGATTACGCCTGCTCCACCGCCGCCAGCCTCTCTTTCACCAGCTCTGCGGATCGTCTCACGTTCAGTACACGGGTTGCTCTATCTCGTGCTGATCGTAAATCCGATATTAGGCTGGGTGGGCCTCTCCCTTTACGGAGCACCAATGCCATTTTTTGGCTTGTTTGATCTGCCGAGTATCGTTTCGCAAAATCGTCCAGTTTCAGAAAGCGTTCTGGATTTCCACGCAACTGTTGGTGTTGTGTTTGCATGGCTGATCACGCTGCACATTTTAGGCGCGCTCTATCACTGGCTCATCGCTAAAGATGGGATTATCGAGCGGATGACAACGGCGCCCTATCAGAAACCTAAAGATTAGCTTGGCAGTGTTGCGTATTTTTCACGCAAGCCTTTAAGGTCTTCAAGACCTCATCAATCGACGCGCATAAAATGCCGTCGGATGGCTTTGGGCGCTTAAGCATCGCAACAGGCATCTGTAGTTCACGAGCGGCTCTGATTTTGCCGTAGGATTCTGATCCGCCACTATTTTTGCTGATGAGCCAGTCTACTTGCAGCACCTTGAAAAGCTCGGATTCTTCGGACCAGCTCTCATTTGGCAATCCTTCAATGTACTCCGCGTTTTGAAGCACTTCACTCCCACTCGGGCGATTTAAGGTACGGATTACAAATGTAAGGTCCGGGCGTTGTTTCAGCGGTGCAGCAATCTTGGCACTGGCAGCAAAAAAGACCTTCGCTCTGGGTGGAATCAGATTCAGTGCTGCTTCTACGTTATCTGCAGAATACCAAATATCATCATTGGCTTGCTCCCAAGCGGCTCGTTCAAACCGGAGCAACGGAATCGCGAGGTGCCTTGTTGCTTTGGCCGCATTACAGGATATTTGAGCAGCATACGGGTGGGTTGCATCGATAACGGCAGCAATGCCCTGAGTTTGGAGGTAGTTCGAGAGGCCATCGACACCACCAAAGCCTCCGGTACGTGTCATCACCGCAAGGTCTGCTGGGTTTTTGGTTACTCCAGCGAGTGAAGCAATGACTTTGAATTCGGCATTCACAGCCAGTGCAGCAATCAGCTTTCTAGCTTCTCGTGTACCTGCGAGCACAAGGATTTTCGGCTTCTCCAGCATCAAAACAGCTCCAGTTTTGCAGGCTCTTCAGCCGGGACATGACCCAATACCTTACCTTGCCGATCCACCACAATAATCTCAACGCTTACAGCCGCCCCACGAAGGATGTTTAAGGCCGCACGTTGGGCTCCCTGCGCAACGACCTCGCCCATACTAATATTTTCCGCAATAGCTCTTTGAGCAACATAAGAGACTAAATTTGCCCCTCTTGTTTCCGCGAGGAGTTCTTTCGAAGCTCCGGCACGATCCAATACATCTGCCAGAGCATCAAAATCGACCGCAGAGCGAGCCGAATGCAGGTCCATAGCCCCTTGAGCAAGCTTCGTCAGCTTGGCAATTCCGCCAGAGATGGTAAGCTTCCGAACAGGGTGGGCACGCAGATACTTAAGCAGGCCACCCGCGAAGTCTCCCATATCAAGATAAGCCTGTTCGGATAAATCAGTATAGTGGGCACGCAACACATCTTCTGAGGTTGCTCCTGTTGCAGCTGCAACGTGGGCCAAGCCAGTGGCACGCGCAACGTCTACACCACGATGAATGGATGCTATCCAGGCAGCACACGAAAATGGCCGGACAATACCTGTTGTGCCGAGGACAGAGAGGCCGCCGATTATACCAAGCCGCGGGTTCATGGTCTTTTGAGCTAGCTCTTCGCCGTTTTGGATGGATATCTCAACATCTACAGCAAGAGTTACGCCGTACTCATCTGCCACTTGTTGCAGCTCACGGGTCATCATTTGGCGAGGCACGGGATTAATGGCAGGCTCACCAACCGGGACCGGCAGCCCGGGTTTCGTGACCGTTCCAACGCCAGGACCAGCGAGAAAGCGAATTCCGGCAACCTTTGGGTTGAAGGTCACTCTGGCCTGAATAAGCGCTCCGTGGGTTACATCAGGGTCATCACCAGCATCCTTGATGATGGCAGATGATGCAGAATTTTCAGTCAGTTTTTCGAAGGCGAGTGCGAAGGATGGCGTATCACCACGAGGCAAGGTGATGCAGATCGGATCCGGAAAATCTCCAGACAACAAAGCTGTATACGCTGCCTTTGCCGCAGCGGTTGCACAGGCGCCTGTTGTCCAGCCTGTTCTCAGTTTTTTTTGCCCAGTTTCAGCCATCCGGCGACTATACAGATTTAGCGGGATATACCAAGCAGAAGGCTTTGGACTTCCAGTTGGTTTCCAATTAAATTGCTACGCAAAATCACATAAATCATGAGAACCACTTGTTTGATATCTCCCTCCCCCACTTTGAATTTCCGGTGCTTGAAGCTGGATGGGTTTGGCTTGCTGGTGCCGGCCCCGGAGACCCCGGTCTGCTGAGCCTGCATGCCTTGAATGGCTTGCGACAAGCGGATGTCATTGTCTATGACGCATTGGTGGATGAGCGCATTCTTCAATTTGCAGCTGAAGGTGCCGAAATCATCTATGCTGGCAAGCGCGGTGGCAAACCTTCCCCCAAGCAGTCCAGTATTTCGATCAAGCTGGTGGAGCTTGCAAAATCCGGTAAGCGTGTCATGCGCCTCAAAGGTGGAGATCCGTTTGTATTTGGCCGCGGTGGGGAGGAAGCTCTTGCGCTGGTGGATGCTGGTATTCCCTTCCGTATCATTCCGGGTATCACAGCTGGCGTTGGCGGGCTGGCATATGCTGGAATTCCATCTACTCACCGAGGGATTAATCAAGCAGTTACGTTCCTCACAGGTCATGACCAGAATGGGGTTGCACCTGATGAGCTTGACTGGGATGCTCTTGCCAAAGGATCACCCGTGATCGTGATGTATATGGCAATGAAGCATATTTCACTCATTACCCAGAAGCTTATGAGTGGTGGCCGACGTGCGGCTGAACCTGTTGCTGTCATCTGCAATGCCACTCAGCAGAACCAACAAGTGCTGGAAACAACGCTTGCTTCTTGTGCTGAGGATATTGAAAGTAGTGGCCTTAAGCCACCTGCGATTGTTGTCGTTGGTGATGTGGTGAATTTGCGTAAGCAACTGAACTGGATTGAGCCAGCTTTTGCGCGCGCCTCGCAAACCTCTCAATTGAAAGAAGAGCCTGCCCTATGACCATTGCGAAGGGTTTCGTTATTGCAGCGCCGTCTTCCGGGTCTGGCAAAACAACGATTACACTGGCGCTGTTGCGTGCTCTTCGTGATACCGGGCTTCGTATTGCCTCCGGCAAATCGGGACCAGATTATATTGATCCGGCTTTCCATAGCGCGGCTTCCGGGCGGCCATGCCTGAACTATGACGCCTGGGCGATGTCATTGGCGCAACTTTCACTCAACGCCACGGAGCAGGAAAAACACACTGACGTTGTGGTTGTTGAAGGAGCTATGGGACTTTTTGACGGTGCAGCTGATGGTTCAGGATCTGTTGCAGAGCTTGCGGTTCATCTGGGTCTGCCGGTCATTCTGGTGGTTGATTGCAAGTCTCAGGCTCAATCGGTCGCTGCCCTTGTCCATGGATTTCTTACATACCATCCGCACTGCCACATCAATGGCGTCATTCTCAACCGGGTCGGGTCTCCGCGTCATGAGCGCATTTTGCGGCGTGCGCTAGAGCCTTTGGATGTCATTGTCTTAGGCGCGTTTTATCGCTCAAAGAGATTGGAGTTGCCTGAGCGCCATTTGGGGCTTGTGCAAGCCAGTGAGCGTGAGGATTTAGAAGAGTTTCTGAATGCAGCTGGTGAGGTGGCTGCTGAAAGTGTGGATGTGCCAGCCTTGATGCGCCTCGCAAAAGTGCTTGCTATTCCTGCCCGGGAAAACAAAGAGCTGACAGGCATTTCTCATTTACCTCCGCTTGGGCAACATATCGCGATTGCTAAGGATATTGCCTTTGCTTTCAGTTACGAGCATCTGCTCAGTGATTGGCAGAGGCAAGGCGTTACACTTTCCTTATTCTCTCCGTTGGCAAACGAAGGCCCATCAGAAAATGCTGACGCAATCTTCCTGAGTGGCGGATATCCGGAACTTCATGCAGAACAGTTATCTCAAGCAGACATCTTTAAGCGCGGAATAAAATCTGCAGCAGCTGCAGACAAGCTCATTTATGGTGAGTGTGGCGGCTACATGGTACTTGGTGAAGCGCTGACAGATAAAAGTGGGCAGTCTCACGAGATGCTTGGTCTGCTACCGATTGAAACCAGCTTTGCGAAGAGAAAGCTGCATTTAGGCTATCGGAAGCTGAAGGCGACAGAGGCCGCAACGTCTGCTGGCTTCCCTTGGATGAAGCCACTGGGTGCGCATGAGTTCCACTATTCGACGCTGACGGTCAAATCAGAAGCACCGCCGCTTTTTGATGCTCAGGATGCGGAGCATCACGATCTGGACCCTCAGGGCCATATCAATGGACGCGTCATGGGGTCTTTCGCGCATGTGGTGGCAGAAAGAAGCGAAGAATGGTGGTCCGCTTCTTCCTAATTCCAGCAGTTACGCAGTCACCTTTGTCTTCTTCTTTGGACGAAGAACGTGAACGTGGTTGGCATCATAGAGCGCACTGTCTCGAAACTCTTTCCCTGCCTTCAAGGCTGGCCCAACGAAGATGAGAGCCGTTCTTGTGATCTTCGAAGCTTTTGCTTTTTCACGAATGTCCGCCAATGTGCCATGAATGAATGCTTCATCCGGCCAGCCAACGC
Organism: Pseudovibrio sp. W74; assembly: GCF_001623085.1. Taxonomy (NCBI): domain Bacteria; kingdom Pseudomonadati; phylum Pseudomonadota; class Alphaproteobacteria; order Hyphomicrobiales; family Stappiaceae; genus Pseudovibrio; species Pseudovibrio sp. W74. The sequence goes on along the minus strand of NZ_LMCJ01000017.1, from coordinate 354,607 downwards.
GGTAGGCGATGATCACCGGACAGTCTTCACCATAGAGCGGAGCCAGTTTCCGGTAGATCTCTCCAAGATTTCTGACACTGAGATGGATTGCCAATGTAGCACCAGAGCGGCCAAGCGTTTGCAGATCCTCACCTTCAGGCATGCCTGAGGACTTCATCGAGGTTCTGGTGACGATGATGCTTTGTGCGATTTCAGGGATCGTCAACTCGGTTTTCAAGGCTGCAGCCGCCGCGGCGAATGCGGGTACACCCGGAGTTACATCGTACTCAATGCCCAGATCATCCAATCTGCGCATCTGTTCCGCAGTGGCACCATAAATGGATGGATCGCCGGAGTGGACCCGTGCCACATCCAGATCTTTTTCGTGAGCCTTTGCAATTTCGTCGATGATTTCATCAAGGGTCATGGAAGCTGTATCCATGACCAATGCATCTTCTGGTGCGGCCTCGACAATAGCAGGCGGTACCAATGAGCCTGCGTAGAGACAGACTTTGCATTTTTCGATGAGCTTTAGCCCACGTACCGTAATCAGTTCGGGATCACCCGGCCCTGCTCCAATGAAATGAACCGTCACGCTGCTGTCTCCGTTTCTTTCTCTGGTGCATCGATCTTTTTGGCATAACCCCGTGGCGTGTAGACAAAATGCAGGGATTGGCCGTTGCCTCCCAAGCGGGTTTGACTACATCCCACAATAACCGTAGTCAGCATGTCGACATCATCGACTTGTAGATCCTTCAGCGTTGTTGTGGTGATGACCTCATTCTCTCGTCCGATGTTCGCACCGAGAATAACTGGCGTATTTTCAGGACGATGTTCCAGCAACTTCTCCCGTGCCCAAGCCAATTGCGTGCGGCGACGCTTGGAGACTGGATTATAGAACCCAATCACGAAGTCACCGATTGCTGCACCTTCCAGGCGCTGCTGAATTGTTTCCCATGGGGTGAGAAGGTCTGACAGAGAAATGGCGCAGAAGTCATGTCCCAGCGGCGCTCCGATGCGGTTGCTGAGAGCGATCATTGCGGAGATGCCCGGTGCAGATGCAACTTCAACGCGGCGAGCGGCATCGCTAACGCCGCCGTTATCCTGTGCGCGGTCTAGTAGTTCGAAGACCAGGGCTCCCATGGCATACACGCCAGAGTCTCCTGAACAGACCAGCGCAACGTTGTGGCCCTGCCCAGCTCTTTCGAGTGCGAAGCGAACGCGTTCTTCTTCTGCTCCCAACGGGAACGCATGGCGTTGCTTGCCTCTGATCAGGGATGAGACGAGGTCGAGATAGAGGCCGTAGCCGACGACTTCATCTGCCTCTGCCAACCAACTGGAGGCTTCTGGCGTACGCCAAGCCTCTTGCCCCGGCCCAATGCCGATGACGTGCAGGCGACCTCTGGCTCTGCCGAGTTTCTCGTGTTTCACCGGAACCGGCGCTCTGGCAATAGCAACTGTGGCGTTTGCGGTTTTCTGCTTTTCCAGCACCAGTTCACCGGATGTGCCGACACCTGCCAAGGCTGAGCCTTCACTCACACCATGGCATCCAACCTCAGCAAAGACGACATCAGACGGATTTTGCAG
>NZ_LMCJ01000017.1:330191-352960 GCF_001623085.1 Pseudovibrio sp. W74 | reverse complement strand
CCAGCCGTGAACAGGCGGAAGGGCTTGTTATGGCGGGCAGCGAGCTTGTTCATTGCCACTTCATCGGCCTTCAGGTCGATACTCGCGAAAGCTGCTACCGCTCCCATTGAGACGTTTGCTTGTTTCAAGCCTTTTTGAAGGAGCTCCTCCAGCTCCTCAAGAGAACACCCTCGGGAACAGCCAAGACCGACCACGTGAGTTTGAGGATGGAACACGAGCTTTCCGTTGTGTCCATCATGGGGCTGCTCGGTTGCAACAATTTCCAGTTCGGCATCATCCGCAACAGGAAGGGTGGCAGCCTCCAACCAGTCTACCTGACCGGAGAGTTTTACGGTGTCGCCTGCCAGCATATGCGCCATAACAGACTTGGCGTCTGATGGATTGGCGAGCGTCCAGCCTTCTGGTGGATCATCAAGCGCAACACCAAAGACAGTGTCGCCTGCGGTCGTGATCGCGGCATGACCTTGCAGGACCTCTGCAATTTCATGGGCCAAGACATTGGCACCGCGATGTCCGCCAAGCAGCGGAACGACGCTTGATCCATCTTCTGACACTGCAATGACAGGTGGCTCATTTCGCTTTTCTGCCAAGACAGGCGCGAGCGCGCGGATGAGAATTCCCGCGGCACAAATACCGATGATTGGCGTTCCTGACTGAAACAAGGACCGCAGATGGTCCATCGGTTCAGAGAAGGAGAAATGATAATCTACATTCGGCTTTGAACCGTTTCTTGCAAAGCCATGAATGAGACTTTCATCCAGTACAGTGGAGAGCTTCTGAGCGGTTTTCAGAGCGACCGGGCTGATCACAACGATTGCGGGTGCAACGTCCATGCCTCTTCTCCCTTATATACAATTATCATTGAAAAATACGGTGCAGTTTCATTTGGATAGTCAGCCAGACGGGCCACCACCATTTCCGGTAGGCTCGCCCGTTCGACGTATCCCGCAGCATCAAGTAATCCCAGTTTTTCAAGCAGAGCCTTAACGCGCGATAGATGGCGCCCGACCTTCATGATGACGAAAGCGTCGGACTGCTCAATGCGGTGTTGAAGTTGCTCATCTTCCAGCGGACCGGGAATGATTGTCAGCACTTCATTGCGCGCAGCGAGGGGCCTGCCGAGCGCAGCAGCGCAGGCATTGACTGATGATACGCCCGGCACGATTTCGCAGGCAAAGTTACCGTGCAAACGCTCGTAGAGGTACATGAACGAGCCATAGAGAAATGGATCGCCCTCACACAGAACGACAACATCTTCTCCCGCTTTCAATTTCTCCGAGATCGTCTCTGCCGCCTGATCGTAGATTTCCTTTGCGGGAAAACGTTCGACCTTCATCGGCATTTCAATCGGGACTTCTGTTGTTCCCTCTTGAATATACGGTGCTGCAATTTGCCGAGCAAAACTGGGCACTCCAACTGCCGCTGGGTATGCGATAGTTTTTGCAGAACAAATGAGCCGGTGAGCTTTTAGCGTCAAAAGCTCAGGATCTCCTGGTCCAAGACCAACGCCATAGAGCGTACCAGTCATGACTTTACCAAGCTCCATTGTGTTACCGGCATCAATGGACGCCAACCCGTGAGACCGCCAATGGGATCGGCTCTTGAGATTGCTATACGGCTTAGATCTCCACCGTACTTCTTCCAGCCCTCCGCCAGCACTTGCTCTCCTTCCAGAGTAACAGCATTGGCAACCAAGCGACCTCCTGATGGCAGCGCTTCAAAGCATGTTTTGAGTATACCCGCTGATGTGAGGCCACCTCCGACAAAAATCGCATTTGGCTGCGGCAAATTATCAAGTGCCTCGGGGGCTTTGCCCTCAATCAGCTGAAGCGTAGGAGTCCCAAGAGCTGCTGCATTTCCACGAATGAACACATGCCGTTTTTCCAACGGCTCAATGGCAAGAGCCTTGGTGTCCTTTGCAGCCCGCAGCCATTCGATACCGATGGATCCACTGCCAGCGCCAATGTCCCACAGGAGCTGCCCCGGAATAGGTGCAAGTTTGGCAAGCGTTACAGCCCGTACTTCCTGTTTGGTCATTTTTCCATCATGACGGAACGCAGAATCCGGCAGACCGGGCGTGCGTGACAAAACAGGCGTGTTTGGGATTGGTTTGGCTTCAATCGCAATCGTGTTCAGCTCGGCAGCTTGATCAGAATACTCTTCAGCCTCGCGGCTTATTACTTTTTCCTGCGGGCCACCGAGATGCTCAAGTATCGTAAGGGTACTTGCTCCATACCCTTCATCAGCGAGTAGATCTGCAATCTCACCTGGGGCTGCACCATTAGACGTGAGTGCGATGATGCGGGCGCCGGGATAGAGGAAACCGCGCAGGGTATCCAGAGGGCGGCCATGCAAGCTGAGGGTTTCGACATTTTGCAGAGGCCAGCCTAAGCGGCTTGTAGCCAAAGCGAATGCTGAGAGATGCGGGATGACCTCGATCTCCTCAGCACTGAACTGACCATGAAGTGTTGCTCCGATACCAAACCATTGCGGATCACCCGTCGCCAACACCACTGTGTTTTGACCACGGTTTACCGCAAGTTCTTCAATGCCTTTAGAAAGTGGAGATGGCCATGCTTTCATCGCACAACTGATGTTGCTTGCGCCATCTTGCAAAAGTTCCAGATGCCGTGCTCCACCATAGATGAGAGAGGCAGCTTTCAGCGCTGATTTGGCTGTTTCAGACAGGCCGTTAAAGCCATCCTCACCAATGCCGATGATTGTGAGCCAAGGTGCTGTTTGACTGCTCATTTTGATGTCTCCTGCACCTTTTCTTCAGGCAAGCCTGCTGCCATTGCATTGACTGCTGCAGCTGCAATTGCAGAGCCACCTCTACGCCCCTGAAGTGTTAGAAACGGTATGCCGAGTGAACTTGTTGCCAGCGCTTGCTTGGATTCTGCGGCTCCTACGAACCCAACGGGAAAGCCGAGAATAGCTGCTGGCTTTGGGGCACCATTTGCCACTATCTCAAGAAGATGAAACAGCGCCGTCGGGGCATTGCCAATGGCGATAACAGCACCTTCCAGATGCGGTCTCCAGTGCTCAACGGCTGCAGCCGACCTTGTTGTGCCGAGCTGTTTTGTAAGCTCGGGCACGTCTGGCTGGTTCAATGTGCAGATGACTTGATTGTCTGCTGGCAGGTATTTACGGATAATACCATGTGCAACCATCTCGACATCGGTCAGTACCGGGGCGCCGTTTCGCAGAGCCTCATTTGCTTTGGCAACTACATCCTCAGAATATGCCAAATCCTGCGGTATGTCAGTCATCCCACAGGAATGGATCAGGCGGACTGCAACAGGCCTCAAGTTATCTGGCAGGCACTTTAAGTCAGCCTCTGTCCGTACGATTGAAAAGGACTGCCGATAGATTTCGGCAGGATCCTTAATGTAATCGTAGGGCGCCAGAACTTCTGGATTCACGTTCTGGCCCATTCTCAGGCATCGTCCTTCAACATGGATTTTGGCCCAAGCGGGTGATCTGCATGAGGATACGGATGATGATGGTGATCATGTCCGTGGTCATCACCGTGATGATGGTGGTGTCCGTGCCCGTGGCTGTGGTCATGGGAGTGACTATGCGCATGTTCGTGAGCATCCGCGCCCTTGCTGTCGCACTCTCCAGTACAAGTCACATCACACAGCTTGCATTCAGCTTCGTCGCCCAAACCTTCCACGTGATGGTGGTGGCTCTCCTGTGGCAAACCGATCTCAGCCTCAAACCCAAGAACTTGCTCTCTGTACTTACAAAGCTGGCAGTTCATGTTGTTTGAACCCTGAACAATCTCCGTCACACGCTCTTGCATAGTGTCGATGACCTTCGGGTGATCGTTCAGATAGCCTGCTTTGATAAACTCAACATCCGGGTGGCGTGCAGCAACTTCATCGGTGAAGTTGTAAATACGCTGTACAAGAACGCCAGTGAACAGGAAGTATGGGAACACGACGATACGCTTGTAACCAAGCTTAACAGCGTGCTCCAACCCCGGCTCAACGAGCGGGAAGGTTACGCCAGAATAGCAGGTTTCCGCCCAACCGAAGCCGAAGCCTTCCCACAACATGCGGGTGATTTTGGCAACATTAGAGTTTGCATCCGGATCTGATGCACCACGACCAACCACCATAAGCAGGGTTTCTTCCGGCTTCACCTCAGGACCAGCTGCATCGATGGCTTCCTGAATGCGTGCGCCTGCAGCCTGTACCATGCGTGTATCGACGGCCAGTTCGCGGCCATATTCGATGGACACTTCAGGATGTTTGGCCTGATAGGTGTTGAGCACAGATGGAATATCGTTTTTAGCGTGTCCAGCAGCAAACAGCATGCCTGGAACTGCAAGAATGCGGGTGCACCCCTGCTCGCGCAGATTGTCCAGACCTGAATGGATCACAGGATTTGCGAACTCAAGGTATCCATAGTCTACTGGAAGATCCGGAAATCTTTCACGCATACCTTTTGCAAGGCGGGCAAATTCGGCGACTGCACCTTTGTTTCGACTACCATGTCCGCAGATCATGACGCCGAGTTTTTCTTCTGTTTTTATTGTCATTATGCTGGCTCTGCTTCTGTACCATCTGGGGAGAGAGCACCATCGCTCTCAGCATTTTCCGGCGAGTTCTCTTCAGAGGAAGAGGATCGTTTTTTTGCTTTGGCAGCCAGACCAGCGATGATTGCAGCGCCGGTGACTGCGGCTACGCCAATCCAATGGCTGTGGCCAGCAAGCTCACCCAAATGTCCCGCATGTGCAAAGGCAGCAGACGAGGAAAGCCCCATCACTCCTGCGAGGAGCGCGGGCTTCAAAAAATAAGACATGTTCTATCTCCAACATGCAGCGGTGCCTTCCATTGCCACTGGCAACAGGGGTTTATCGCTGTCATTTAAGGAGACGTCGCAAAGACAATAGATGGACCAACGAAATAGAACATCGGCCGCGCACCATAAGTCCGCAGCTTCACACATTATTTCGTCAGACAGCTTCGATTCTGGCCCCCGATGTGGGTCGACCGCCCCCGAAATCCATTTCAGTCCGTCACGGGACGCCGTCCATAGTTTTACGAGGAGCAAGCTAGTTGGCGACCCTGGAGATAGCAAGATGATAATTTGCGCAATTGGTCGATACCAGAGGTTTTCTTAGGTGCAAAAATACGGGTAACTTGATCGAAGTGTTTGACTTACACCTGCATCTGGCATTGCTATTATAGGCAGGGCCCTAGCCTATCACAGGGGTCGCTTTTGTGGAGAATGCGTTATGAAAAAAGAGCTTGTCCTCACCGTCGTTGCTGATGACCGCCCAGGTCTGGTTGGTGAAATCTCCAAGGTGGTTGCTGATCACAAAGCGAACTGGATCGACAGTTCCCTCTCGCGTCTGGGAGGCCAGTTTGCAGGGATTGTTCGTGTGCATGTTGAAAAGGCACAGGCAGCAGACCTTTCAGCAGCTCTGACCAAGCTTGAGTCTGTGGGGCTTACCATTGGCATTCACGTTCACAACACGGGTGATGCGCCAGCAGGTGCTCATGCGCTTCTTCATATTCTGGGACAAGATCAACCCGGCATGATCAGCCGTGTCTCCAGCGTGCTGGCAGATCTTCATGTGAGCATCGAAACTCTGGAGTCTCTGGTTGAACCGGGTTCCATGAGTGGTGATCTTATGTTCCGCGCAAATGCTCGCATTATTATTCCACCACATCTGTCGCCAGCAGAAGTCTCTGAGGCATTGGAAGGTATTGCGGCTGATCTGATGATTGACGTTGAACTCAATGAAGCAGCAGTAGAAGAGGATTGATCTCTTACACGCATCACGTTGTTCTCAGATCTCTCCCGGGTAATTACGTATTTACCCTCGATCCCTACCGGGATTTACGCTAGATATGGCTGTTTGGTTCAATTCCCGGGGAAGATCTGATGCAAGACACTGTTCGGACGATTACAGCGCTTCGCGGCCATGTATTCCAATTTAGCGGCGATCCGTTCTGCGATAATCCGGCAGAGGCACTGACAGACTGGTCTGATGGGCTGGTTGTTACCGAAAACGGTAGGATTACCGCAGTTGGCGACGCGGCAGAGCTTATTAAGGCGCTGCCAAGTGATGCTGTGGTTCATGATCACAGCGGCAAATTCATTCTGCCGGGCTTTGTGGATTGCCATGTCCATTATCCGCAGACAGAGGTTATTGCTTCCTACGGCGCTCAGCTGATCGAGTGGTTAAACACCTATACCTTCCCTGCTGAAGCCAAATTTGGCGACATTGACTACGCGCGCCGTGCTGCCGACGTTTACTTGCAGCAAAGCTTTTCAAACGGCATCACCAGTGCTTCCGTTTACTGCACCATTCATCCTGAGTCCGTGGATGCGCTGTTTGAGCAGGCTGCGCGATACAACATGCGCATCGCTGCCGGTAAAGTCATGATGGACCGCAACGCGCCAGAAAACCTGCGTGATACGGCGCAGACAGGTTATGATCAATCCAAAGCGCTGTTGGAGAAATGGCATGGGCAGGGTCGTGCGCTCTATTCCATAACTCCCCGCTTTGCACCAACGTCTACTCCTGAGCAGATGGAAGCAACCGGAGCGCTCTGGAAAGAGCATCCTGAAGTTTTGCTACAGACCCATACTTCTGAGAACCGCCAGGAACTGGAATGGGTGGGAGAGCTATATCCTGAGCATCCTGATTACGTTGGCGTTTACGAGCACTTTGGCTTGCTGGGAAAGGGCTGTGTGCTTGGGCATGGGATTTTTCTGAATGACCGTGAAAAAGCGCTTATTCATGAAACCGGGACATCAATTGCGCATTGCCCAACCTCAAACACTTTTATTGGTTCTGGCTTGTTTGATGTGCGCGGTTCGCATTTTACACACGAGCCAATCACTGTAGGGCTGGCAACAGATGTGGGTGGTGGCTCCAGCTTCTCCATGTTGACCACAATGCGGACGGCCTATGAGGTTGCCCAGTTGCAGGGCTACTCATTGCACCCGGTACAGGCCTATTATCTGGCGACGGTTGGTTCCGCCAAAGCGCTCTATCAGGAAAACCGGATCGGTAACATCAAAGTGGGTATGGAAGCGGATTTCGCCATTATTGACCCGCTCTCAACACCACTGATCCGCCACCGTATGGCTTACGCCAATAATGTGATTGAGCAGCTGTTTATTCAGATGATCCTTGGCGATGATCGTGCGATTGCAGCGACTTATGTGGACGGCAAGCGGGTCTATTCTCAAGCGGGATAACGCTATGATAAGAGCTGGTAAGCACATCAGCTCTGTTTTTCACTGTCGAGAGCACCTGCCTCTTTTCCGAAGTACATAAAAGACAGCAGGTAGCAGAGCAGAGTGACAGCTGCTGCGGTGCCGAATACGTACTCATAGCTTTCCGTGAAAAGGAAGATCGAGCTGGAGATGGACATTCCTATTGTGCCACCCAGCATTTGAGATGTGATCATCACACCACTCGCCTGTCCCTTCTTCGTTAGCTCAACTGAGTCCACCGATGACTTCATTGATGGCAGAAACAACAATGGCATAGCCGCTCCCCATGCAAGAAGTGCGGGGAGCAGCAACCAATAGTTATCTTCGGCAATAAAGGCAGTTAGCCAGAGCGTTGAACTGGACAGCACCAATAGGCCCCACATGGCCGGCGCGCGAACACCAAACTTATCGACGCAAACACCACTCAACCCAGCTGTTGCTGCATTCATCACGACTGCCGACATCAATGCCAAACCTGCGAAGAACGGAGCAAAGCCGAGTTTATCCTGAAAGTACAAAGCTCCAAAAATGAACATTGCAATCTTGGAATATTGCGCCTGAAAGACTACGAATGCCGCGACTGCGAAGGAAGGCTTTTTGAAGAAACGCACTTGAATGAGCGGTGCTTTTATATGCAGTTCATTCCAGAGGAAGATGGCTAGCGCCGACACCCCAACAACGAATGACAAGACGATATCTCTTGATGTCCAACCCCATTCCGGCGCTTGCATGATGGCCAGAACGAAGAAGAAAAGCCCCACAAGCAATGTGATGATGCCGAGCCAGTCAAATGAGTAATCCGAAAGGCTTTTATCCTGTCCGTGAGCAATGCGCCCTTTCAACGGAGCAAATGCGATAACCAAGCAGACGATCAAGACAAAGGGTGGGTTGATCCAGAAAATCCATCGCCAAGAGAAATAACTCGTGAAGTAGCCGCTCACTAGTGGCCCCGAAGACAGAAAGATAGTGGCGATTGAGCCGAACACGCCTAATGCAAAGCCTCTGCGTTCAGGTGGGAATATGCGTGAAATAGTGACAATGGGCAGAGGGAACATGATCGCAGCGCCAATCCCCTGTACGACACGCGCGCCTACGAGGAAGCCTCCATTTGGCGCAAAACCACAGGCCAGCGACGCCAGGCCGAAGATGATCATGCCAGAGAGGATGAGGTAGTTGATGTTCACCAGATCAGCAAGTTTGCCACCCAAAGCCACCAAAGCTGCGAACATCAGCAGATAGGAATTTACCACCCAATGGGCTTGAGTGAGCGTCATCCCAAACTCTTCTGAGATGGTTGGCAGAGCCAGACTGACGACTGTTTCATCCAACAAAGCGAGCCCAAGGATGAAACTCATTGCAGCCAGCAGCACCCACCGATGCACAACGGATGGCATGCAAGTATCTTTGGGGGGATGTTGGAGTAGCTCCGTCATTGGCACTAGCACCTCGCAGGCCAGAGCCGACAGGCACAGCCAATTTCAAGAGTTTCTAGCTATCACAGAGGAAGGAAGACACCTAAGAGCGTACTTTGGTACACGCTTAGCAGGGTGCTAAGACTCAAGAGACAATTATGCCGATCTCTCGAGCCTCAGCTTCGTTAATTCTGGTTTTTATTCACCCAGAGCAAGACCTTCGCGGCGTGGATCTACGCCACCTTGCAGGCCATCTGCCGTGATCACAATTCCATGAAGGCCGGAATTGAGGTCGCGAATATTGGTTTTGTAACCCATAGCATCCAGAGCTGGTTGCAGCTTTTCAGCGGCGGTGCCCTTCTCGAGGTCATAGGTACCAAAGCGATTGACCAGATGCGGCATAGAGATCGCCTCCTGAATGTTCATACCCCAATCCAGGTTCGCAACCAGTGTTGTTGCAACATAGCCAATGATGCGGCTGCCGCCCGGAGACCCAACAACAACGAATGGCTTGTCGTCCTTCATCACGATTGTCGGAGACATAGATGAACGTGGACGTTTGCCCGGCTCAACGCGGTTCGCAATCGGCACACCGTCACGATGCGTACGGAACGAGAAGTCCGTCAACTCGTTGTTGAGCAGGAAACCATTTGTCATCAGACGTGAGCCAAAGCCGTTCTCAATTGTGGTCGTCATGGAAACAGCATTGCCGTTTGCATCTACGATTGAGAAATGACTGGTTGATGGCAGTTCAATGCTCTCATCGTCAGCCAACAACATGGCGTGATCCCAGGTTGGATTCCCCGGTACTACCTGCTCTTTTGACAATGCTTTGTCGCCACTCAGCAGCTCAGCGCGCTCTTTGAGATAAGCAGGCGCAACAAGGCCTTTGGTTGGCATTGGCACATAATCACTGTCCGCCATGTAACGACCGCGATCAGAGAAGGCGAGACGGGATGCATCACCAATCAAGCGCCATGCATTCGGATCGCCTGAGTTCATGGAAGGCAGGTCATAGCTATTAAGCTGACCGAGGATTTGGCCAACAGTCAGAGCGCCAGAGGATGGTGGGCCCATGCCACAAACTTCAAAGGCGCGGTACTCTGCACAAACAGCGGCACGCTCTTTGATTTGGTAGTTTGCCAGATCCTCAAGAGCCAGTTTACCCGGATTGCCCTTAGCAGACTGAACAGTCTCAACGATGGACTTTGCAATATCTCCGGAATAGAAACCGTCCGCTCCATTTTGAGAAATTGCAGTCAGTGTCGCTGCATACTCTGGGTTTTTGAGCAGGTGCCCAACTGGCAAAGGAGTGCCACCCGGCAGGAAGTAGTTTTTCGTTGTTTCGAAACGAGAGAGGCGCTCTTGATCATTGGTGATCAAAGCGTTCAGGCGTGGCGAAACTTCAAAGCCGTCTGTTGCGAGTTTGATGGCAGGAGCAACCAGATCTGCCCATGGCAGAGAGCCCAATTTCGCATGAGTATCATACAGCAGCTTTACTGTGCCTGGCGTTCCTACAGATAGGCCGCCAACAACTGCATCATAGAATTTGAGTGGTTCGCCGTTTTCGTTTTGAAACAATTCTGGCGTTGCGGATACAGGCGCTGTTTCACGACCGTCATATGTGGTCAGCTCGCCCGCTTCTGCGTCGTAATAAACGAGGAAGGCACCACCGCCGATCCCGGAGGATTGAGGTTCAACCAATCCCAACATGAGCTGCACAGCAACCATTGCATCAATGGCGTTTCCGCCAGCTTTCAAAACATCAAAACCCGCTTTTGATGCATGAGGGTTTGCAGCAACCACCATAAACTTCTGCGCGGTTACCATTTGCTTGTCGGAGATTCCGCTTGCCATTTCCGGCGCAATACTGTCCGCCGCCTCCTGCGCTTGCGCAGGTAAAGCAAGCCCTGCTGCCAGTACGGCAGAGACCCATAGTTTCTTCATTATTTCCCCTCCTGAAGCGGGCAAATTCCCGCTGATTAGACTAGCTCTTCAAATTCACTTTCATTCTTCAATGCAAAATCCAAAATTCCACGCACATGTTCCGTGGTGCTATCAACGACCGGAGCTGAAATATCCTCCTGCCCCACCAACAGTCCAAGCTCTGTGCACCCCAGAATGACACTATCTGCACCCTGGTCCTGTGCTTTTCTGACAATCTGCAAGAGTGTGCGGCGAGAATCCTCATTAATCTGGCCCCGGCACAACTCATTATAGGCGATGTCATGGACGACGGCTTGCCCTCCATTGTCAGGGATCACTACCGATAATCCGTAGTTATCCTGCAATCTTCTGATGTAAAAATCCTGTTCCATAATGTAACGCGTTGCAAGCAAAAGTGGTTTCCTGCGTTTTACCTTTTGAATGGCATTCGCAGTTGTTTCAGCAATATGAATGAATGGGATCGTCAAACCATCCTGGATGTAGGAGGCGACTTTGTGCATTGTGTTCGCACAGATCACAATGCAATCAGCACCGGCGCCTTCTAATTTCAGCGCTGCCTGTTTTAGCAGGTTACCCGCTTCTTCCCACTCTCCGTGTGCAAGAAGCAACTCGATCTGAGAAAAATCAAAAGACCATAAAACCAACTCAGCAGAATGGAGTCCGCCAAGCCGTAAACGTGTTTGCTGATTAATCAGTCTGTAATAAGTAGCAGTGCTCTCCCAGCTCATTCCTCCTAATAAGCCAATCGTTTTCATATATTCCTCGACATACAATACTCGTCGTAGGAACTATGTTGGCAAATTGCGCCGACTTAGAGAAGGTCGTTTTTTGTGCAATTGAGCTGGGAGACCTAATTTAAGGCACTCTACAGGTGATGTCCTCGCCGTCTTTCGCTTCACAACATGACCATTCGGTGTAATCTTCCAGGCATGCCTCACCACCTACAGAGCGGCGATTGCAGAGCTTATTCGTCTGGAAGGTGTAGCGATCATCTGCATCGATATCAGTAAATCTATGAATGGGTCCGTTGGGAGCCTCCGGTCCAATTGTGACCTGAACTTCGCAGAGTTCGGTATCAGTGGTATCCAGAGTGATAGATGTCGCATTCGCTTTCTGACCTAGCGCTAACACTAGGAAAAGAGCCGAAAATACGAAGAGGCCAAACCAGAGGGGGCGCTTAAAACACAGGGACATTATCTTCACCTTTAGTATTTTTCTATTAAAATTGAATAGAAATTACCTATTCAATTCCGAGGTAAAGGTAGCTATCGCCGGTAAACTTAAGCCGCAAAGTGGACGATGAATTTTCATAAGATTACAGTAAAGTAACCTAGGATAATTCTATTGCCACTTAGTCATGTTCACGCCGGGATCAATTCCTAGTGTATTAATGCCGCGAGCAGCAATTTCTTTGAGAATATCCGCTTTGTTTTTCATATCTGCATAAAATGGAGGCACCGGCGGTGCGATAATTCCACCCATCCGAGTCACCTTGAGCATCGCCTCCAAATGTCCCTCATGCAAAGGTGTCTCACGCGGGACGAGAACCAACTTGCAGCGCTCTTTGAGCACAACATCAGCAGCACGTGTGAGCAGGTTGTCTGAGAAAGAATAGGCCACACCTGATAGTGTACGCATGGAGCATGGCGTGATGATCATACCGTCAGTGTGGAACGAGCCGCTTGCAATAGCGGCTGTCATTTCATCAGGTGCGTAGGTGATGGATGCAAGCGCTTTGAGCTGCTCAACACCATCCTTGCCAAGCTCATGTTCGACAGAAGCAACAGCTCCTTTTGAATGCACCAGATGCGTTTCGACACTCAGCGCTTTCAGGATTTCCAGCGTTTTCAGAGCAAGTTGAGCTCCGGATGCGCCCGATACTCCGACAATAATACGCTTCGTCATGCAGCCTACTCACTTCCTTCAGGAGAATTCTTTATCTCTGAAGGGGTGATAGCATCCTTTGGTTGATCCTGGTTTTGTTTTTTAGGCAAGCCACCGGGGAACAGTTCATCCCAGCGATCTTCAACCTTCTTGGTCAGCTCTTCCGGCATACGCATCACTTCTGGCCAGTCAGTGCGCGTTTCTGATCCGATTTTGGTCGTTGCATCAATACCAAGTTTGCCTCCCAGACCCTCCAAACCAGATGCAAAATCCAATGTGTCGACAGGCGTGCGATCCAGAACAACGAGATCACGAGATGGGTCCATGCGGGTGGCAACGGCCCACATCACATCGCTCCAGCTTCTGCAGTCTATGTCTTCATCAACGGTGATGATCAGCTTGGTCATGGTGAATTGAGGCAGCAGCGACCACATGCCCATCATCACGCGGCGTGCCTGACCGGGATAACTTTTTTTGATCTTGAGAACTGCAATTCGATAGGAACACGCCTCAGGCGGGAGCCATAGATCGACGACCTCTGGAATTTGTTGTTTCAGCAATGGCAAGAAAACATCGTTCATAGTTTCAGACAGGACTGCAGGTTCGTCTGGCGCTCTGCCGGTGAAGGTGCTCATGTAGACTGGATCCTTGCGGGCGCGGATACCCGATACTTTGAAAACTGGGAACTGATCAGGGTCGTTGTAGTAGCCGGTGTGGTCCCCGAATGGGCCTTCCTCAGCTGTTTCTAATGGTTCAGCAAAGCCCTCCAGAACGATCTCAGAGGATGCTGGCACATGCAGGTCAACGTGCTTACATGGGATCAGCTCTGGTCGTCCACCGGACAAGACACCGGAAATCATCAGTTCGCTTACATCGGAGGGTGTTGGTATGACAGCTGACAAGATTGTTGCAGGATCTGCACCGATGACAACGGCAACCGGCATACGCTCGCCACGTGCCTGCCAGAGGCGATGGTGGGCTGCTCCACCACGCATGGCGAGCCAGCGCAGGATTGCTTTGTCTTTGCCGATGACTTGCGCACGGTAGATACCCAGATTGTACTGAGAGGGATCATCTTTTCCCGGAGGGCGCGTGATGACGATGCCCCATGTAATCAGTGGACCCGCATCGTTTGGCCAACACATCTGTACAGGGAACTGTTCCAGATCAACCGGCATGTCTATCAGAGGAGATGTTCGCAAGCGTTTTGGGCGAGCCGCCCATGCTGCTCTGGCGACAGGCAGAGCATCGATGAAGCCTTTCAGGCCCTTCGGTGGTTGCGGTGAGCGGAGATAGGCCAGCAACTCACCCAAGGCTGGAAGCTCGTCCGGAGTGCAGCCAAGGCCAAGGGCAACGCGCTCTCGCGTACCGAACACATTGGTCAAAAGCGGTATATTGCTGTGCGTTCCCGAACATGTGATCGCATTATCAAACTGAAGGACTGGACCACCCTGCTCAATCACCTGACGATGGATTTCTGTCGCTTCAAACTGAGCTGAGACCGGCGCCTTTACCCGCACAAGCTCCTGCTTCGCTTCCAATACATTGAGAAAGCTGGAAAGTGTCTCGAACTTCTTTTCGGTACGCCAATACATTCCAAATCCAGATTACTAGGCAAACTCGGGATCTGTTCGCCGGATTAACACACATTTGAAGGGTGTAGTCGCTCTGGTCCTTGACCTCCATCAATGATGAGTTCCGCTAGGATTAATAGGAGAGGATACTAATCAGTGGAGATTAAAGTATGTTCTTTAAACCGGACCGAGGCCTGTTTCCTCCTGCCCTGCAAAAAGCTCTCGGCATATTGCCGGTTCCTCCGCTTGGCTTTGCTCTGACCCGAGCTGTGCGTCGGCTTGCCCGTAATCGCCCAGACCTCTTCGAGCGTTTGGACACGTACAAACGCACGCATTTCATAATCGACCCGATTGATATCCCGCATGTCTTCCGCATGATCCCGAATGGCGAACATGCGACGGTTGAGATGTTCAAGCGTAAAGATGCGCCTGATGGTGCGGCGCGTATTTCTGGACCACTCATCGTCCTGTTAGGGCTGGTTGATGGCACCTACGATGGTGATGCCGTTTTCTTTACACGCGATCTGGTGATCGAGGGTGACACGGACGCTGTGCTTGCGCTTCGCAACACCATGGAAGAAGCCGATCTCTCCCCTGCTGAGTTTCTTGGTTTCAATGGTCGCCCACGTGAAGTCGTGGATGGAGCGACCAACAAGACATTAGATCATCTGCGCCGACTACTCGACGCACCAACTGCCACTTCCTGATTGCCGCTGCAGGGTGAAGGCGCCCTGCGCGAACCAAGTGGTTCACTCTGTTATTTTCTGGAAGGTGTTTTATGCTTGGACAGCGCAACGATAATAATCCATCACTGGAGCTTGTTTGCCCAGCCGGTACACCAGCTGCTCTTAAAGCCGCCGCAGAAGCGGGCGCACACAGCATTTACTGCGGTTTGCGCAACGAAACCAACGCTCGTAATTTCCCCGGTCTGAATTTCTCTGAAAAGGAACTGAATGCCGGGGTTCGCCTCGCTCACAAGCACGGTTCGCACGTTCTTGTTGCTGTGAACACGTTTGCCCGAGCAGGTGACACGCACATCTGGAAGCGCGCGGTTGATGCTGTTTCTGCGTCTGGTGCTGATGCGATCATTGCTGCTGATATTGCAGTGCTTGACTACGCACAAGAGAAGCATCCGAACCTGCGTCTGCACCTTTCCGTACAAGCTGCTGCGGCAACACCAGAGTCCATCAGCTTTTATCAGGACACCTTTGGCGTGCAGCGTGTGGTTCTTCCACGTGTCATGTCCGTTGAAGAAATCGTTAAGCTCAATAAAGAAGTCACGGTCGAGACTGAAGTCTTTGTGTTTGGCGGCCTATGCGTGATGACGGAAGGGCGCTGCGCGTTGTCTTCATACGCTACAGGCAAGTCTCCAAACCTGACTGGCGTTTGCTCCCCTCCGGGCGATGTTTCTTACGACGAAGACGGCAGCAATCTTTATGCCCGTCTGGGCGGCTTTACCATTGATGGTTTTGGTGAAGGCGAAACTGCTGGATACCCAACGCTCTGTAAGGGACGCTTTAAAGCAGAGGGAGAAACCTCCTACCTGTTTGAAGACCCAGTTAGCCTGAATGCTGCAAGTTTGTTGCCACGTCTTCAAAAAGCAGGTGTGACCGCAGTTAAGATTGAAGGTCGCCAGCGCGGTAAAGCCTACATTTCACAGGTGGTGAAAGCCTTCCGTGCAGCTGTTGATGCCATGGATGCAGGCGGTAATGCGGAAGAAGAAGTTTCAGCCATGCTGAGCGCAATGACAGAAGGTGGACGCGAAACCACCGGCGCCTACAAAAAGATCTGGAGATAAGGACCAATCATGAGCAAGATCGAACTTTCCATTGGTCCTAACTTCTTCAACTGGTCCAACGAAAAACTCGTCGACTTTTATGCGCGTGTAGCAGATGAAGCTCCTGTTGAGCGCGTTTACATTGGCGAAGTTATTTGTGGCAAACGCATGCCGTTTAACGACAAGGTGTGGCCTGAGATTTATGAGCGCCTCACCAATGCAGGTAAAACAGTTGTCTTCTCAACGATTGCGCTGCCCGTCACCATGCGTGATCGTAAGTCCATCAATGCCCTTTCAGCAGATTGCGAACTGGTAGAAGCTAACGATATTGCGAGTGTTCATAAACGCTCTGGTGAACCTTTCGTTGGTGGGCCGTTCCTCAACATCTACAATGAGCAGACAGCGAAGGTTCTCATAAACCTGGGTATGGAAACGTTCTGCCCGCCCGTTGAACTGCCGATCAAGTCTGTTGAAGCGATTGCGCAGGCTCTGCCAGATCTCACCATCGAGCTGTTTGCATTTGGTCGTCTGCCACTGGCTGTCTCTGGTCGCTGCTACCATGCACGCGCTCACAAGCTGCATAAAGATAACTGTCAGTTCATCTGTGACCGTGATCTTGACGGCATGGATGTGACGACACTGGATGATCAGAAGTTTCTTGCAGCGAATGGTATTCAGACACTGTCTCACAGTGTTCAAGCCATCACGCTTGGCCGCGACGAGCTTTTGACAAAAGGCGTTGGCCGCTTGCGTCTTTCACCGCATGATATTGATATGATTGCGATTGCCGAGATCTATCGTGATCTTGTTGACGGAAAGATTGAAAGTACCGAGGCCGTAGCACGTCTGCAAACACAACAGCTGCCAGGTGCGCTGGCAAACGGATATGTGACCGGAAAACCCGGACACCTCTGGGAAGCAGACTAAGATTTCAGGAAAGGCGGGGCTTCGGTCCCGCTTTTAGTTTGACGGGACCATTCCGCTCATCACGTCAAAGATCATTTTACAGATTTGCTCTGCGGCCTCAGCACGCAAGCTTTTCTGAAACTCGACAGCTTCCGCCGCTTTGCCTTCTTTGATGAACTTCAACAGCTCCCAATGCTCTTGCGCGGAGTTGACAGGGGCACCATGCGCTTTCAGCAGCATGTTGCGTGCGCGTTGCGATCTGTCCCAGAGCTGTAGGAAGACAGTTTCCAGATGCACGTTGCCGCTAAACTTGACGACATCCTCGTGAAACTTCTTGTCAGCAGATGTCCAAACGCTGAGGTCTCCACGTTCAAGTGAGAGATCCATCAGGGTAACAGAGTCCTCCAGTGCACGCGCCTGCTTTTCGCTAATTGGCTTTTCAGCAAGCTTGCGAATGGCAAGTCCTTCAACAACTTCAAGGATCTCATAGATCTCTGAGATATCGCCGACGGTGATTGGAAGAACGCGCATACCCTGACGCGGGCGCATTTCCACGAGCCCGTCTTTCTGCAGCATTAGCATGGCCTCACGCACTGGCGTACGGCTCATTTCCAGCTGGGTAGCCGCTTCCTGCTCGAGCACCTGCGTACCCGGACCGAGCCGGTTTTCGAGGATTGCTTGCTTCAGTTTGCGATAAGCGATGGAGACGTTAGACGTGGACGAAGGCATTTCCAAAAGGTGAGTTCGAGTAAAGATCGTTTTTCTCTATCACCCCCCTTCTGCATTGTCGATATTTCCGCTAAGTCATGATAAATTGCATTGCACATATAAAATTAATTTTATCTATAGAACCCATAGGGTTCGGCCATTTACTCTAATCAGAATTGATTATTTAAAACCACGCTTAATCCGTGGGTTATCCCTGCCAAAACGTGACTGCGTAATACACAAACAGGTATCGGGCAACTTTGCCGATTGCGACCAGCACCAGAAAGTTCATGAATTTCATGCGCAAAGTGCCGGCAATGAGTGTGAGTGGGTCGCCAATGATTGGCACCCATGCGAGCAACATTGAGGCTTGTCCATATCGCTTAAACCAGCGCACAGCTTGCTTGAATTGATGCTCTTTTACCGGGAACCACGACCGGTCTTTATAGTGAGACAGAAAACGTCCGCAATACCAGTTGAACACTGAGCCGGCGACATTGCCCAGCGAAGCCGATGCGATCAAGATCACCGGATCCCAGCCTCCCGCTAGTAACAAGCCGCTGAGGACTGCCTCTGATGAGCCCGGAGCTAGCGTGGCAGCTAGAAATGAAAACGCAAACAAGCCACCATAAACACCAAGAGCCACGAGCATCTTAAGAAAAACTCCAAATCACTTGAGCAGTAATATTTCACAGCATATTGAGCCATCCTCCTGTGCACGCTATGAAGGGGCTCGTTTTGCTTGAGCGCATTTTTCCGATCAATTGCAACTAATTAAATGGAAAGCGCTGAAGGAGCTCTATGCTAAGACAAACAATTCGGAAATAAGGCATTCCGACTAGTTCTGGGGGAGAACATGGATAAACAACAGAAAATAAGTGTTGTCGACATGCATACAGGCGGCGAGCCGCTTCGTATTGTAACCGACGGCTATCCGGAGATCCCCGGCGACACCATTTTGGCAAAGCGTCGCTATGCACGAGATAACCTTGACCACCTCCGGCATTTTTTGATGTTTGAGCCTCGTGGTCATTTCGATATGTACGGCGCGATCCTCGTTGAACCGTCTCACCTGGATGCTCATTTTGGTGTGCTCTTCATTCACAATGAAGGTTACAGCACCATGTGTGGTCATGCGGTGATTGCTCTGGGGCGATACGCAATTGATCATGGGCTGGTTGAGGCCAAGTCGCCCATCACTGAAGTGCGCATTGAATGTCCTTGTGGGTTGGTTGTTGCTTCCGTCGAGGTCGATAACGGTGTTCCTGATGCAGTCTCCTTCCATTCCGTGCCAGCATTCCTTCACTCCCGCGACGTGACGGTTGATGTGAAAGGCATGGGTGAGCTGACCGTCGATGTCTCCTATGGAGGCGCATTTTATGGTCTGGCGCCTGCTTCTGCGTTTGGCTTGGATGTACAGAAATCCCGAACACGTGATCTGGTTGATGCTGCAAACGCCGTTAGCAATGCTATCCGTGCAGCAGTGACGCTTCAGCATCCGGATGATGCTGATCTTGCATTCCTGTATGGAACTATCCTGACAGATGGAAATGACGCTTACAGCGCTGACCCAACTGCGAACATCTGCGTGTTTGCTGACAGCCAGGTAGACCGCAGCCCAACCGGGTCCGGTGTAACCGCACGATTGGCTGCACAAGCCGCTAAGGGTCTGATTAGCAAAGGGCAGACGCGGCGATTTGAGAGCCTGATTGCAACAAGCTTTGAAGGCACTTATTTCGCGGATGCCAAATGCGGACCACATGATGCGATCATCGCGCAGGTAGCAGGCAAAGCACATTACAGCGGAGAAGCAACCTTCTGGCGGGAAAATGATGACCCTGTTGGTAACGGCTTCCTGCTGAGATAACTCTCTGTAGTTTTTCAGGTTTCGATGAAGTTTCGAAAAATAACAGGCTCCGCTTTCTCACCAGAGAGCGGAGCCTGTTGTTTTTTGCTGGAAATGCCTGCGGGTTAAAGCTAGAAAATACGAAGAAATTCAAAAAGATAACCGAAACTTTTCGGTAGCAATCGGGGGTGATCAGCAATGGCAGTTGATCCTAAGCGTTTTCTGAGTGGCCTGTTTCATGCGGCCATTGAATCCGCTCAACCTGAGAAATGTATCCCGAAGTTCTTACCTGACACTCCCAAAGGACGGCTCATCGTTATTGGTGCAGGGAAGGCCTCTGCAGCCATGGCACGGGCCGTAGAAGATAACTGGCAAGGAGATCTCAGCGGTCTCGTAATCACTCGTTATGGCTATAACGTTCCCTGCAAGTCCATCGAAATTATTGAAGCTGCGCATCCAGTGCCTGATGACGCGGGATTGGCTGGTGCCAAGCGCATGTTGAAGCTTGTTTCTGATCTTTCTGCTGATGACACAGTTCTCTGCCTCATTTCCGGTGGCGGTTCTTCGCTCCTACCTTTGCCGTTTGAGGGGCTTTCGCTGGAAGACAAGCAGTGCATCAACAAGGAGCTGTTGCGGTGTGGCGCTACGATCAGCGAAATGAACTGTGTGCGGCGACATCTCTCGCAGATTAAAGGGGGACGTCTGGCTGCTGCGTGCCATCCTGCTAAAGTGATTAATCTACTGATCTCCGACGTTCCGGGTGATGATCCGATTAACATTGCGTCTGGCCCAACGGTTGCAGATCCAACCACGTGCGCAGATGCGATGGCGATTGTGGAGCGGTATAAGATTGGGTTGCCTGTAAGAGCATTGGAGGTTCTTGAAAGTGGCGTTGGTGAAACACCGGATAAAAGCGACCTGCACCTCGGATCTGTTAAGACGCATATGATCGCTACACCGCAGTTGGCGCTGGAAGCCGCAGCATCTGTTGCCGAGAAACAAGGTGTTCCAGCTTATATATTGGGTGACAGCGTTGAGGGTGAGGCTACGGATGTAGGTATTGTGATGGCCGGGATTGCCAAGCAGGTTGCCTCGCATGGACAGCCGTTCAAAGCCCCTTGTGTGTTGCTTTCTGGTGGTGAGACGACAGTCACGCTCAAGGGCAATGGTCGTGGAGGGCGGAATGTGGAGTTCTTGCTCTCACTGGCGGTTGCATTAGATGGCCAGCAGGGTGTCTACGCGCTCGCTGGAGATACAGACGGTGTTGACGGGATTGAGGAGATTGCAGGGGCTTACTGTGATCCCTCTACCCTACAAAGAGCCTGGGGCAAGGAGATCAATCCGCGGCTGTCACTTGCTGACAATGACGGGCACGGGTTCTTTGAAGCAATTGGCGACAGCGTCATCACTGGCCCAACTCTGACAAACGTGAACGATTTTCGTGCGATCTTGATAAGATAGTGCCCGAAGCTCTTTAAGTCTCTGCGAGCCTCGGGCAACAAATTAAGGACCCCAGGCTCTGACGCCCTCAACTTTTATTGGACGAACGCGAGCACATCCCTGACTCATAAGGGTACGTTCAACATCTGCATTCGAATATTCACGACCTTGAATCGCAGGAACTCTAACAGTCCATGGACCTGCCGCCGCTACAGGGTTCTCACCTTCAATCCGTGTTCTGTTGGGCAGACATCCCAAGATATAGTTGCGCATGGTGTCTACAACTGGGTTACGCCCCCTGCCACCAAATCGGAATTCAAGTACGTGATCGGATGCAGCATACGCAGGTGTTGTTGGCATCGCTGTCAGCCCAGTTACAATAATCAGCGCTGTAATGTGGCAATATTGTCTTAGTTTCATTTTTTTCTTCTTTATTCTATTTAACAGACAGAAGCATTTTGCTTCGCAAGCTAAGACGAGTAACGCTGACTTTTGTGAAACTAGATAAGCTTACAACACGCCAATACGATTTCAGATAATGTAGATCATTCGCAATATCGATCAGATCGTTCAGGGCAGTAGACGTTTAAGCACCTCTCATCCATAATTGGATGATGCTTGATACGCTCAGTGACATCCTTACCCGCCTTTCCGTCAAAGGCACGCTTTACTTCCGCACCTCTTTTACGGTGCCGTGGGGCGTTGCCGTGCCTTCCTTTGAGAATGTAGCCCGCTTTCACTTTGCCCACCGAGGAGATTGCATGGTGCGGGTGAAGGAGACCGGCAAGAAAGTGTTGCTCGCTCAAGGTGACTTACTGATCGTTCCTCATGGTGCCGCGCATGACATCTATTGCGGGCGCTCTGAAGAGGAAGTCATCCTGCCGCTGGATCGTGTTCTGGAGCTTTCCGGTTACAACGGTGAAGGTGTGTTGGTTTACGGCGGGGAGCAGGATGAACGTGAGACGCAATTAATTTGTGGTCACATTTCGCTAGCCCGCAATGCTCGCCATCTCATTTTTGATCAACTGCCTGATTACATCCATATATCAAACTATGGTGAAGCTGCTGGGCGTTGGATGGAGGCTACACTGCGGCTGATAGGAGATGAAACACATGGCACGCGCCTTGGCGGTGACCTGATCGCACTAAAAATGACCGAGGTTTTGTTTGCTCAGGCGCTGCGCAGTTTCATTGAGCAGGAAGGTGAAAAGCACCTCGGGCTTGCCGGGTTTGCTGATCCGCAGTTGAGTAGAGCACTGGCGGCCTTTCATAAGGCGCCTGCGCGCGAGTGGAGTGTAGAGGGTTTGGCGCGGGAGGCCGGCCTTTCGCGAACTGGATTTGCGACGCAGTTTTCCAGCAAGATGGGCCTTACACCCATGCAATACCTGACGAGTTGGCGCATGCAGATTGCTCAGCAGGGCTTGGTCGATGATCAGATGAGCGTGTCTGAAGTGGCAGCGCTTGCCGGATATGCTTCTGAATCTGCATTTACGCGGGTTTTCAAGAAGGAAGTAGGTTTAACACCAGCGGCGTATCGCACATCTCATTGAGAGAAATCAGCTCAATTGTTCCATATTTATATCCATTCTGAACGATCTGCATATTTCTTTGAACGTCCTGAAATTGAGCAAAACGGGGGCTTCTCCTAATCTGACTGTGCCTAAAACGAAAGACCGACACAGTCAAAAAGGAACCCTGTCATGTCCCTCCGTTTCGTTACAAAAAGCATCCATGCTTATCTGGATTATCCCGTTGCCTTTGCGTTGATCGGTTTGCCCTTCATTCTTGGTCTTGGAGCAGCCAATCCATTGGCACTCTGGCTATCTGTTGGCACAGGCACAGCAGCGTTGATCTTGACGCTTCTGACAGATCATCAGTTCGGTGTGCTCCGTGTGCTGCCTTACAGTTTCCATCTGGCCGTTGATGGAGCGGTTGGAGCGCTATTCCTGTTGGCCCCTTTCCTCTTCGGCTTTACCGGCCTGGACGCCGCTTACTACTTCGCAAACGGCTTGGCGGTTGTGATTGTTGTGAGC
>NZ_LMCJ01000017.1:191753-330150 GCF_001623085.1 Pseudovibrio sp. W74 | reverse complement strand
AGCAAAGCCCTCCACGGCTTGCCCAGCCAATAAACCGTAGGTGTCTGAGAGAGACCTGCGGTTTATCCTGTTTTTGCTGAAGCTCTTGCCAATGCAGGTTCCGAATAGCCTTTCCAGAAACTGTATTGCGTCAGGAACAAGCCAACGCGATAAATAAAGTCCGCAAAGATTACACCTGCCAGTCCGTAACTCATTGAGACGCCGAATACATAGGCCAGTGGCAAAAATATAAGCCATTGCGTGATTGCTGAGACCGTCCAGGCTCGCCCGAACAGTTGGGCACCTTGCAGAACATAGTTCATCACTGCTCCTGCAATGTTGATTGGTAAGATTAAGCAGGAGAGAGTGAACACCATAATGAGTTGTGGTTCATCCAATGCTTCTCCCAACAAAAGGAGCAGGACGTCCTCAGAGAGCACCATGACGAGCAGAGCGTAGATGACAATTGGGTAGGCCGCGCCTGAGATCATCTTCAGGCCAACTTGTTGAGCTCTCGACAGGTCTTTAGCCCCAACTGCCTGACCTACCTGACTGATCGCGACGCTTCCCAAAGCATTTGCCACATAAATCGGGATGAGTGTTGCCTGAGTGATAACCTGATAGACGGCCAAAGCTAAAACACTGAGATGCCCGACAATCCAATAGCTTGAGAAAATGCCAAGAGCATAGATTGTGCTTTGGGAGGCTGACAGGAATGCCTTCTTCAAAATCTCAGCAATCAGAGGCAGAGATAGTACGCCAAGCCTGAGTTTTTGCTGCGAGATCGCTTGTAGGGCTGCTGACACATAGAACACCGCTGCAAGCGCGAATGCGATGAAGGTGCCAAACCCAACTCCTGAAATTCCCAGTTTAGGAGCTCCAGCCCAACCAAATGCCAGTATGACAGTTGCAACGGCATTCACGATCTGCGTTCCAATGCCGATGTAGGAGACGGTCCACGCTTTGCCGACAGCAATAAGGAGGCCGCGGGAGGCACCGCACATATAATAAAACGGCGTCGCATACAGGAGAAATTCCAGGTATCGCCTTGAGGCTTCTCTAACCTCAGCATCCGGATTCACGAAAATGAGTATGTCTTCGAGAAAATAGATTGAAGCTGCTGTTAACAATAGGCCAAAGCTTACGCCCAAGATCAGACAGATCACAAACGCGTCCAGCACTTCATTGTTTTCTCGACTGGTCAGAAATCCAGCAGTGAATGATTGGATTGCGATGGAAAAGCCGTTGGAGAATGAAAACAGGACGTAAAACATCATGCCGCAGATGCCGACTGCGGCAACAGCTGGTGCACCGAAATAGCTGGAGACATAAGTGTCTGTCCAGTTGGTGAACAAGGCAGCGCTACCAGTGAGGAAGAGCGGTAATGCCCGCAAATACATATGCTTAAACGAAATCATCGGAGTATGGATTACCGGAGAAAAGGTAGGAACTTAACTTAGCCAGCATACACCGTTCCCATGAGATCGATAGATGAAAATAAGTAATTCAACCTATATTTTACCTTAGCTCTCGACCTGCCTCCGTTTTTCTACATTTTCTGAAAGTAACTGTTCCGATCAGCACAGTATCTCCTCTGTAGAAGTGCCAATCTCAACTGCATTGAGATCTTCATTCCAAGATCTCTTCCACTCATGGTGAGGAGTATGCCATGGCTGAGACGACTGCATTTGATGAGTTGGTTCGGGCGTTTTCGTCCAGTTTTGATCTGGACCTGCCAGAGCCGTGTAATGGTGCCTATTTCTTCTGCGTCGATGAGCGCAGTCATCTGATTTTGTGCCAACATCATGAGGATTTTATCATGATGGCACTAACGAGTGGTCTGCGCAAAGTTGACCTTTCTGCAGACCAAGCTCTCATGCTTTTGAAAAGCAACGGCAACGCATTCACTCAGCCACATATCATCGCGTCGATCACCGGACAGCGCGTTTCTCACTGGACTGAGGTTTCTACGGGTGGTGGCGTTGAGCTTATGCGTAGAGCGTTTGATCTGCTGCTTGATGCAAACGCACGACTGGAGCGCGCGCAGCCTTCTGCTGAAGAGAGCGCAGACGATGTAATCCATGTGCCTTTGCCCAAGTACGGCTCAGACATGGTGATCATTGGTTCCTGATCACTCTGACAAATCAATGGAATTTACTGTTTTCACGTTGGTGTTCCGGCACTCCTGAACAATGGAGGCCAACACCGGGAATTCATGAGGTGTCCCATGGGTCGTTCTCCAATTCATTCAAAAGTTTCGCAGCCTCAGGTCAATCCAGACCAACAAGGGGCTACACCCAAGAAAACAACCAGTTCTCATAAAGGGCATAAGCTGGGCCATGCCGAGCCAAAGAATGTGCATCGCTTGCTGGACCAGCTGGATGAGCTGAACGGGAAGTCTACAAAGCACAGCCGTCCAGCAAAGGCCGGGGCGAAAGACCCTCAATTGCGCCCACTCGCTTACCACAAGCATCATAAACCGGAGGGTGAGCCATCTAACCCGACGGATGGAATGTCACGCGCTGCAAAGAAGCTTCGCTATGAAGGCTACCGATTACCTCCAGAGAAGTTGATGGGGCACGGCGCAAGTAATACTGCGACGTCCTCACAACAGAGTGCAAAGCCAGTTCCGACCAAAACAGAATCGCCGCTCACTGCACATGCAAACACGCTTGATCACATGACATCAGATCCTGATCTGAGCGATTACGTTATTGTTGACACTCCCAAGCCTGAGGGAAGCCAGACGGCTGCTGTCAACGGCACGTCACAAACTGTTGGGCAGCCTAAGTTGGAGACTGTTGAGCAACCATCTGCACCTCAGCCACGCAGCGAACCATTGGAGTTAAAACCACATCCGGCAATGCTGGCTATGCATGAGTTGGATTTGGCGGTGAGCCCGGAGCTTGAGCAGCAATTCCAAGCGTATCAGGAAAAGAAAACAGCCTTTATCAATGACCCGACAGGTACTGCACATGAAGGACCGGAAGCTGCAAAAAAGCAACGACTGATCACAGGTCTGTTGGGTATGGCTCAAGACAAGGCTGACACATATCTGCGTATGCAGTTTAGAACCGGGCTGGACAATGATGCACGTGCGTTGGCCAAGCAAATCTTTGAAGATGCCGCTCATGATCCTCGCTTCCTTGCCTTCCTGAAGGTCGCAGCACTGGCTGCACCAGAGGATTTGTCCAGTAATCACAAAGAGCTGCTGGTGTTCCTGAGCCAGAACTTGAAGGCCCTGAACAAAGAAGTTGTTGGCGATGTCAACACGCTCTTGCGCCAGAATGCTTTTAGCAAGGGTTTGAGTGAAGCAGTCGATACTGCCAGAGCAAATGCTGTGACCGAGCAGGATGTGCGTTATCTGAATGATATCGAGAAAGATGTTGTTGCTTATCGAATGGCAACTTCCAAGCAGCTGGGCGAAGCGCTGAATGCCAGCAATGATTTGCTGGCTGCCATGAGCTTTGGAGATGCGATCCTTTCCAGCACAGAAAGCCTCTCACATGAGAATGGCCGGGCGCAGTACGCGTTGGCCAGCCTGCGTGAGGTGGCATCACAGCTGACTGAGCAGCATCTGGCGGATCATCACAGCGCCAAGAAGACTGAGACATGGATCGCTAAGCAGCCGTGGGCGGCGCTGATTTCCGTTTCCATTCAGAAAGATGGCGGATATTACGACATCAACACGGAGCTGCGTCACGATCCTGCTCCGAGAACAGTAGGCAACAGCACATTCTTCGACAACAGTGATATGGTTCCGCAGCAGGGACTGACGAAGAGTGAGCTGCGCGATAAACCTCAACTGGTTCTGAATGGTCTGCACTCCAAGGAGATGATGGAAGCCCTGAAACTGGTGCCGACTGGTGAAGATGGCGTAGATGAACTGCCGATTGTTGAAAAGCCAAGTGATCTAGCGATGGCTTGGGGCAGTACGCTCGTAGCGGCTAAGCAACGGGGCGATAACATTTCGGCCATGTTGCCAGACTACTTCATTCTGAAGCAGGTTCGCTATCACAAGATTGAAGGCTTCCTGATTGAGAACGATATGCTTGAGCCAGCCTGGGTGGTTGAATACAAGCCGACCTCTCATACCATGTCAGAAATCGGCAAGATGAGAGCGTTGCCGCAAGCTGCTGCTAAGAATCTGGCTGCTCTAACTGTCAACCTGAATGAGTTGAAAGACAGTCAAACCAAACAATCTGACGAGCTTTCTTCCATGAGAGAGCGTTTGGATAATTTCTTGAGTACCAAGGGTAATGGCCTGCTGATGAGTTTTGGCAAGGCTCATTTTGCGCTGGACAAGCTGATGGAGCATGTTCGCGATGATGTTCATGCGCGGATTGAAAAATCTGGTGGGAGCTTGAAGAAGATCCAGAAATGGATTTCAGAACAACCTTGGGTCGCTTTGTTTGATGTTTCCATCACGCGTCCTGAAGGAGGCAAGAAGAGCGAGTATCTGATTTCTGTCAAGCAGAAGACAGCTCCAGAGCCTGCCAAACCAGAATACACAACAGTCACGGTTGAAGATCCGGAAACACAGGAAGCAGGCGCAACAGCTCAGGAGACACCTGATGAATTTCCGGGGCTGACAGGTTCCTTGCGGGCTTTATTACAACCGGAAACGCGGGCGCAATTGATCCTGAAGCCAACAGATGAAATCAGCTTGGGTGCAGAGATTGTCGATAAGCCAAGCAAACTGGCACGTGAGTGGGGTGAGCTGCTCGCCAAGAACAGCCATGCTCAGGATGAGCTGCCAGATTTTCTGGAGTTGCGTGAGGTTCAGTATCACAGCGAAACCAGAAACGTCTTCCGGAAAGGCCATCTGAAAACGTGCTGGGTGCTGGAGTTCAAGCCGGACGCTCTGAATGCTGGTAGGAGCTAAAGCTTGGGGAGTGCGGTCAACTGACTGCACTCCTGACCCTTAATCGTCAGCGCTTGTAGATGATTGGGAACCAGTCTTCTCGCAGGATTTGCCCAGGCTTCATGTCATGACCCGGGAATAGCGGAGATGTGCGGCCCGGACGTTCGATATAGCGGGCATCGTCGCCCAGCAGGCGCAGTGAGAATGCGCGGCGGCGCTGTTCAGTGGTATTACCGCGTGCGCCGTGCAGGGTGTAATAGTTGAACGCAACTGCATCTCCCGGTTCCATCTCCCATTCGCGGATCGGCATGCCTTCTGCATCCGGGTCCGGGATTGGCATGTACTCGTCGCTGTCGCCATAAAAATTCTGCTCGGACAGCCAGCGAATTGGCAGCACGGGCTTTTCCCAAAGATGAGAACCAGCGACGCAGCGCAAGGTGGCGCCTGTTACCGCGTCCATTGGCGACCAGAAGCTGACGGTCTGCTGTCCCTCAACAAAGTAGTAGGGTCCATCCTGATGCCATGGCGTTGCTTTGGAGGTTCCAGGTTCTTTGACGAGTACGTGGTCGTGGAACATCTGAACGGTTTGGGATTGCATCAGGTCTGCTGCTGCTTCTGCCGCTGGTGAGTTGTTCACCACCTCGACAAACTCAGGAATGCGTTGCCAGTTGCAGTAGTCATCAAAGAAGCGACCGCCCTCGCCTTCCTTCAGGTTTTCTGCTGCATATTCTCCCGGCTCTGCCATGTTCCGCTCAATACCAGCCCTGATCAGATCTACATGATCCTTAAAGAGGCCCTTGATCAGTACGACACCTTCGCGCTGATAGGTATCGATATGGTCCTGAGTGATAAGTGAAGATGGCATAGTCCCGTCCAGTCTGTTAGCGAAGCCGACAGTCTGGACGAAGAGTCACGCTGGATAAATACAACTTATGCTAAGCGATCTGGAGATTTTCTCAGGCAACCGTTGCGAAGGGCTGACCGACTTTAACCAGAGTTTCTTTACCTGCAGCACTGTTGGCGACAAGATCTTCGCTGAAGTTTACCGCACCCGGCTCAAACACGACAACAACTGTTGAGCCACCAAATTTGAAGAAGCCTTTTTCATCCATCTTAGCGACGTGGCCAGAAGTCTTTGTATTTACAATGCTACCGACACCAAACGCGCCGACTTCCACGTAGCACATGGTGCCCGCATTCTCGGTCTTGAGCAGTGTGTAGCTGCGTTTGTTTTCGCCAAACACATCTGGACCAGCGCCCAGAGCAATCGGGTTTACAGAGTGGTAGGCACCCTGAAAATCTCTTGCATCAACAATTTCGCCCGCACATGGGAAGTGATAGCGGTGATAATCTGCCGGACAAAGGCGCACGATTGCCAGTGAACCACCGATAAAGCGATCTGCGATATCTAGCAGCATTTTGCGGATGGAGAATGGATGGCCTTTCACTGGGGTGAAGGTGTCTTCATCCAACTTAGGGAAGACCAATACACGACCGTCCGCCGGGCTGACGATGGTGTCTACACCAGTGTCGAACGGGCGTGTGCCTTCTTTCAGGTGACGGATGAAGAACTCGTTGAAAGACGCAAAGCTCTCCTGCGGGTCTGCAAACTCTGCTGTATCGATGTTTAGCTCACCAATCGCGCTCTGGATTTTGCCTTTGGAAAGCGGGCTGTCATAATACCAGCCCATGGCCTTGCTGAGCGCAGCGGAGCGGAACAACAGCTTTTCGATCAGGCTTGAGCTGGAATCCTGATAAGCCCAACGGATCCACTTCTCCCCCAGAACCGTTTCTTCAAACTCTCTGCCGGTTTCACGGTCAATAACGATAATGGGTTGTTTCTCAGACATCTGGCAGCCTTGCTCGCAAATTACGAGGCTTTACTAGGTGAGATACTCAGAGAAGGCAAGCCGCGCGGCAAGTAACCATTCGTTTTATTTCAATATCTGCAAGTGGTCACAATTCTATCTTCACTAGTTCGCTCAATTCTCATGTCTAACGCCCGATTATGCCTCAAATCCAGAACATCAGAGACTAAGTTACAACCAACAATCCATCACGTTGCGGAGTTTCCTATGCCGGAGAACAAGCTCACTTCAGAACAGCACCACTGGGCGCAAAAGGTCTACAGGCGTTTGCAATGGAAGTTCCCATTGGTGGAGGGAGATCCCACTGAGGAGGGTGAATTTGAAGACATCCCGCTTGATGATGTTTCCCTTGATGCAACGGCTGAGAGCAATGAAGAGGTCACTCAAAAAACCGATGCGGAACCAGATGATGAGCTGACTGCCCGCAAAAAAGCGCACGATGCGGAACTCAGCAATCTCTTCAAGCGTCTCAGAAAGGCTGCCAAGTCCATCAGGGTTGCCGGAAAACGCAAACCTGTGTTTACCGAAGAGGATGAAAGTCAGGATCTTTTTGAAGCAGCTAAGGAGCTGGGAGAAGAACAGATTGAGCTGGCTAAAGATCTAGTTGGAAAAGAGGATGAGAACGGTTTCACGGATCTTGTCTCAATCAAAGCGCACGCCGACAAGGCGGACCAATACCTGAAGACAATGCAATCCGCCTATCAAAAAGGTCGCGGTAATGCGGTTGAGGAGCTGGTTGAACTTAAAAAAACTGCAGCATTGCAACAAAAGCGCGTTAAGGATGTCTACAAAGAGCGCGAGCCTGTCTTGCTCTGGAATGTGGACTTGTCTGCAGTCGATAAGGCTTATGACGCGGCGCGAGATAACTTCACGGAAATGAACAGAGCGATCTCCGGTTATGTGGTGTCAGAGGTCGACAGGACGCTCTCAGTTGCAAAAGAGAGATACACTGTTCTGAAAGATGCGATGGACAGTGCGAAGCGATACGCAGATGCTGCTGGTACCACGCTTTTGCTGAAGGTGTCGATCGCCCAGCGAGAAATTCGAGATCTGGCTGGACAGCGCGTCACATTGGATAGTAGCCCGCAGCAGCAAAGTACCTTTGATAAGGTTTATGGCGAAGCAGCGGCGGCAGCAAAGAAAGCAAACGATGCTGTCCTCAGCAACCGCGGCATAGACTGTGAGAACGCGCTGGAGGAAACTGAAAAGCTCATTTCGCAGATGCAGCAGGTGTTGTTGCAGGCAGTTGTTGGAACTTCAGAGATCGAGATCACTCCACCGGAAGGTTTCGATGAGGAGGAACTCAAGAGACTTTCAGGTGAAGTCACCGCTCAGGAAAGCACTGTCGAGGGACTTAACGGTCAACGAGATATTGTAAAGAACCACGGTGTCAACTTCCCCTCTTTCGAGGCAGCTTATCAATCTGCCCGTACGGCGATCCTAAGCGCGCGTACCGATCTCCTGGCCAAGAGTGTCCGTCTTGCTGAAGAGAGCATCATGGACATTCGTGACTGTGCGGCTGACATGCGGGACTACATAACTGAAGCGGAATCAATGCTTCAGATTCAAACTCAGCAAATCGAGGATCTTCGCAGAACACTCGAACCACTGGCAGACACGCGCAAAGATTTTGAGAGATACGCGCAGGCTGACGAGAAGTTTGGTGGCAAGCAGTTGGTCCGCTTTGATGCCCTTTGCGGTGAAGTGACTGCACTTATTGATTACGCAGAGGCCTGCGTGGGTGGCCAGCGGGTTGAGGAAGCTGATCAGGCTATTGGAAACTCACGCAATGGTTTGAAAAAACTGGAGAAAGAAACCCGTAGCTTGCAGTGGATGCCGCAGGTCAACACTGCTGCGACTGAAGCTGAAGCCCGGGAGATGCTGCAAAAGGCAATTGCACGTATCAATGTGGAACTTGAAGATTACGACAGTATGGGCAGTGTCTTCAGAGACAATGAAGAGCGGTTGATCTACACCAACCTGCATGACAAGGCTGCAGGCTTCGCCGAGCAAGCATCGGTCCTTATGGAACGGAAGAGGTTTGAGGCCTCAGAAGAAGCGCTCGACAATGCTCGTATTACGCTCGATTCCATGGAAATTGCCTATGAGCGCGGCGCGAATACTGCTGCAAAAGTTGAGGGTTATCTTGCAGATGCCGAAGCTGCGAAAGACCGGATCAACGCTGTGTATGAGCAAGGGATCGCTCTGCAGGATCCTGACCATAAAAACGACTTCCTGAGCTACAACAGTATTGCCAATGATTTCGCCTTTCAGGTGGAAGGGTTGATTGCAGAAGGTAAAGTGAGGGATGCACGGGCCATTTTGAGCAATCTCAAGGTCGCTCTGGCAAATCTGGAACGCTGTGTCACGCAGGCACCGCGGAAGAAAAAGAAAAGAAAAGCTGAACCCGCACCGAACCCAGCGCAGCAACAGGCACCTCTTGATCCTCATAGTGCGGAGCAGGCTGAGCTGGTGCAGCAATTTGATCAGACCTGCGCCGCTATCAATACGATTTTCAGTCAAGCACGACCGCATTGTGTTGATGAGTATGTGACTGATCTGGAAGCTGCCTATGCTGACGCAATGCAACATCATGAAGAAGGCAGTACGGCACTTGCCGGAGATGATCTGGAAAGCGCACGTGCTTCTCTTTCTGAAGCAAAGAAAGATCTGATCATCCTGCAGAAGATACAGGACAACAGCCGACAAATCCTGAGCTCATTGTTGAATGGTTTGTCTGAAGGTGCGGCATACTATGAGAACATTATTGCCGGAATTCATCAAAAACGCGCTGAGTTTGATGCCTGGAATATCGACCTGACTTCATTTGATAGCTCTTACAAAACCTCTCAGGAAACGCTGACTAATCTTCGCAAAGCGATCAAAGACCAACTCGCCGGCTTTGCCAAAACCATGATGGACAAGATTGAGGATGACCGGAGAGCTTTTGAGGAAGCCTATGAAGCAACACGCATCGACCGAGATAATCTGCGCTCTGAAATGATCCTGGAAGTCAGTGACAGACAATCCTTATTGTCAAAGCTGTATGCCGATCAGTATCGCTTTGACGGAAATGAAGTGCTTCTTGAGCGCTTTGCGATACATCACGCAAGGGCATTGGTTTGCATCCAGATCATGCTGGATCATCTGAAAATAGATGAAGGGAAGGAGGCGGAGAAGCAGTTCGACCAATTTAATGAGTGCGCATCGATCTTACAAGAGATGTTGCAGCAGGCTCCTGCGCCAGCTGTTGAAGAAGAAAGCAAAGACCAGACACCGGATCTTGATGCCAAGGAAGATGTTAAGATTGGCATTGAACAAATCTATCGCGAACTCAAGTCCTATGACAGAAACAAGGACCTCTTTAAGAACTCCGAGGAGCTCGCTAAATTTGAGAGCATGGTCAAGAATGCCGAAGCTTATCTCAGCCAGGCAGAAGATCTCGCTCGGATAGATGAAGCCAGGGATGCTCTTGAGAATGCCCAGATTGCTATGGAGAGCGTGCGAATTGCGTTTGAACGTGGGCAACGTACTGCTGCAAAAATCGACGGATATCAGATCAAAGTTGAGGAGCTGACTGATACCGTCAACAAACTTTTCGGCCAACGCAGTGCTATTCAGGATGATGACGATCTGGCCCTCTTTATAGACAACAACGAAACAGCCAGTGAGGCAGCTTACAAAATTGAGAGTTTCCTGAGCAAAGGCAGGGTTATGGAAGCAGAGGTGCAATTTGGCTTCCTTAACACCATTATCGCCAATATGGAGCGGAAGCTGAAGCAGCAGACAATCAAGAAACGTAAAGCCATTTTCAAGCGTCGTGGAGCTGTGCGCCACGGCAAGAAAAAGTAGTCTGCCGGTGTACATTTTCGCTGGTGTTTCAACATTTGTTGCAAGCGATGTTTGAATACGTTTGGCAACATTTTTCTGTAATTCTGCCCCGAGTTGTTTGCATTTTAAGTCGGGATTGGAACGCAGAATGAGACGCTTTTTCACGACAGGTTTGTGCCTGGTCGCCATTGCTGGTTTGGCGGGTTGCCAAACAACAACGCCCGGGCAAGGTCGTCTGGGCGGTAAAGCGGTTAACTTTGAAGTGACCGAGAATTTCTTTGGCAGTGGCGGAGCAGCGACGACGGCCACATTGCCAGATGGCGAGGTGTTTACCGGTAAGCTCGTTACTGCGAAGAGCCAGACCACCAACATTGGAGAAAGCGACTTCGATGATGGGTTTGATGATTTCGACGACTTCGATGATTTTGACGGCTTCGACGACGGGCCGTTCTTCGTCTCCACCTTCTCAACCACATACAGCCCTTATGCCCGCGGTGTTTTGTTCAGCGCGAAGCGGAGCATGCGCTGTGTTGTAACGCTTTCCAATCCGGCTGATGGTTTCTCTGATGGTGGTGTTGGGCAGTGTAAGCTCTCCACTGGAGGGTCGTTCCCAGTCGAGTTTTAGAGAGCGAAATTTTTCTCACACTGTGCTTTTTGTGATTGCCGACCAAGTTGCCCCTGACTTACAGCCGGTTCAGGGGCTTTTGGCTGTGGTGACTGCGTTATTTGAAACGACTTCCAGACAGCCAAAACCGACATTTAACTTTTCGGGATTGGTGAATTACAATGAAGACTATTTTCAAGATCGGTGTGTGCGTTGCTGCTGTTGCAGTTCTGGCGGGTTGTCAGTCCACCACAACCGGACAGGGACGTGTTGTCAGCAAAGACGGCAAGAACGCACAGAGCGTGACTTTTCAGGTGACGGAAGAATTCCTCGATGATGGCGCGGCCTCCGCTGTGGCTACTCTTTCCAGCGGCGAGTTTTTCACCGGTAAGCTGGTGACAGAGAAAAAGCAGACCGAGAGCGTCGAAGACGGGTTCTTCTATGACGATGACGACGATGATTTCTTCTCCTCCAGCTCTTCCACCACGTACAACTCAAGAGCCAAAGGTGTGCTGTTCAGCGCTGCTCGCTCCATGCAGTGCCAGATTACTCTGAGCAACCCAAGCTCTGGTTTTTCAGATGGCGGCGTTGGCGAGTGTAAGATTTCTACTGGCGAGACTGTGCCGGTGCAGTTCTAAGCGGACCTTAGATAAAGCAGTTCGCATTTAAGCTGAACTGCTTTAGCTGTTGTGCTTGTGTATCTTTATCCGAAAACCGGTTTCCACTTTTCGGAGATACACTGAAAAAGCCTGAGAAACGCATTGCCTCTCAGGCAAGTTCAGCAGAGGTACTACCTCTGCTCGCTCTCTATGCTTTTTAGGTTTTGGTGAGGTCCAGCGCGCAAGGCTCGAGCAATTCCGATATCTTCTCGCTACATCCCTGCACATCTTCTATGTGGCTGCGCACAGTATCAAACAGCGTCAGCAACGCTTCATATTCCTGCGTGTGCTCCATGCGCTCACTCATCACCACACTCATGGAATAAACCAGATTTTTGAGGTGGCTGGATGAAAGGTTAAGCTGGTCCACTTCATTGCGAAGGGACATATGGGCACTTTTCTCATTTCCATTGGTCGTCATTTCATACCTCTAAGCAGGCGGTGAAAAATCCGCTCGGCATAGAGCTTTCGACGGCCCACTGGCGAGCGGGAGGTTCGAAACCTGGCTTAGACAGGCGGGTTTATTCCCCCGCAAAGGGTATTGTATTCACCGCCCTCCCGCCCATAAGCGAGAGTTTGCGTATGGAGAACCAACTCCAGACACAAAAAGACCGCGTATTACGGCTGCGGTGACCGCTAAGCAAATAAGGTTTCGACGCCTCATCGTGAGGATGCGCCGTCTTGCTGCGGGTGTCAATGAGAGGAAATGGAATTACCCCATAAAGGCATGGGGTTGGGGTATACACGTTGAAGACAAGCCCATTAGAACATGTCAGTGTAGAAAACTGCTATATCAAGAAGTTTTTGCATCGAGCTCAACCTACATCGGACCTTCATTAATGGACATCATTACGATCAGCCCTTTGGATGGATTGCAATCCTATGTAAATTTAATGGCGTATAATGCTTCGCAAGAACTCGTAGGGACTTCTGAGTTCAATTTATACTCAGATGCTCAACTTATTGGAACACTGAATGATGGCCTTCCATTTAGTTTCCTTAACTTAGTTCCCGGTTACGCAACTTTCGGCAATATCAGACCAGCTGCTGTTTTAAGAGTCAATTGGTATGCTGAAGCAGCAGATTTACCCAAAATCTCTTTTACGCATACTTCTGATCAAGAATATCATGCAGGAACCATGCAGGATGAACTTGCAGCATTAGCTTCCCTTCGGCTCGGAGTGCGCCTCAAAGCAGGGAGCGAAGTAAGATCATTCGGGTGGAATGACCACGACCCGATGGGAACGCCACAGCCTGAGCGCACCGCTATACCGAGTGTTCAACAAGGAACACTTCAACCAATTGCCCCCTTTGTTCTTCAACCAGCTCAACTATGTGATCTTAAAATCCTCAATCGGCTTAAAAGTCTTTCTAGAGAAAAATACTCATCGCTTGTTAAATCAGCTCGGCTCTTCCAAGATGCTCTTTGGATACTTGAGAGTGCTCCGGAGCAAGCTTGGCTAATGTTGACAAGCGCGTTGGAGACTGCGGCAGTGTTTCACCAAACAGGCAAACTTAAGTCTGTAGATGCTTTTAAGGTCGCACAACCAGAAATAACTGAGTTTATCAAAGAGAACTCCAGTAACAAAGTTTTCAGCGAAATAGCCAAAGCTCTCGGAGGCAGTCAAAAAGCGACAAAGAAATTTTTGGATTTCACTGCACTTTTCAAACCAGAACCACCTGAAAAAAGACCTTACGAAAGGTTCCAGCTAGACTTCTCAGAACGACATTTTAGCGACACAATGAAAGCGATTTATAAATACAGGTCTCTTGCCCTTCATGACGGAAAGCCGTTCCCTGCTCCTATGTGTAGCCCTCCTTTTCAACACCAAGAATGGGATGCCCCCGCAGAAGTTGGAACAATTGGACTATCAATGTCTACACAGGGCGCTACTTGGGCGAGCAAAGATTTACCCATTTGCCTAAATTTCTTCGTCTATATCGTTCAGGCTACCTTAAATAATTGGTGGACCAGTATGGTGGATAAAGAAACCTGTTCGGCTTAACCCAAGTAGCTTTTTGTCTCTCAGGTTCATTCCACCTTTTCCGGCATGCCTTTGCCGTTGTTCCACCAGCGGTTTGGGTTGGTGCTGTTGGGGTTGTAGGCGGCGCGGCTGGCCCAGTCTTCGCGGAGGAAGATGACGGGTTCTTCGTAGTGGTGAGCGTAGATTATGGCGTCCATGACTTTTTCGAGCACTTTCGGGTCGCGCTCAATGGAGATTTTCAGCTCTACCATGGGGTAGGTCTCTGTCATGCCAGCCTGAAAGCCCTCAATGTGGGTTGTGGTGGTTGAGTTTGGTTCGGGCTGTGCTGTTTCCTTGCCAACCGCCGAAATACTGGCGTTGCGCTGGTAGCGCCCAAAGCTGAGCGGGTGCACTTGCATGACGGCGTCTAATATGCGGTCAGTGTCCTCCTCCAGCGTTTGGATTTCGATTGTCCAGACTGGCTCAAACCGGCCTGATTTAGCCTTGTATTCTGATAAGTCGTTCATCATCCCTCCCCTTACTCTGTGTCCTGCGTTTTGCCGCTAAATGTGCCGTAGAGGCCTACGATGCCAACCGCACAAATCAATAGGCCAGCGATGACATTGAACAGCGTACCTTCATAAAACGATGTGTAGGCGAAGTAGGCGCCGTAGATGCTGATGAAGCAGGTGATGAGCACGTACAGGACTTTGCGGAAATTGCGCATGAGACAGCCTCGCTGGCAGGAACCTGAGGGAGCCTAGCAGATTCCCTCCGCTTTGCATTCAAGTTTGACCAGAGTTCTGCCAATGAAAGTGTCGCTTTTTTTCAATACGTGGGCACCGTGCCTGACTAGGGTCATCCTCATGAAAACAGGAGGAAATCCATGCATTTGAAATACGTTATTCTGTACGTTGAGAGCCCTCGTGAGACCATCGACTTTTATTGCAAGGCATTTGATGTGGAGGCCGGTTTGATCACTGAGGGAGGGGATTATGGCGAGGTGAAAACCGGCGAGACGACGCTGTCCTTCTCCTCCTTCGAGTTGATGAAAAACCTTGGCAAAAACCCATCGCAGGCGGATGCAAGCAATCCGTGCTTTGAGATTGCATTCCAGACTGACGATGTGGCTGGCAACCTTGCAAAAGCATTGGCAGCCGGTGCTGAGCTTGTGCAGGAGGTCAAAGACGAGCCATGGGGGCAGACAACATCCTACGTGAAGGATATGAACGGCTTTCTGATTGAGATTTGCTCGCCAGTGACGGCCCCGGTTTGAGGCTAAGGCTCACCCAAACGCGATGGACTGAGCCTGTCGTTTGAAGCCGGAGTTTGCGGCGAATTGCATGGGCGAGGTGCCGAACCAGCGCTGGAACTCGCGGGTCATATGCGCCTGATCGGAGAAGCCGTTGTCGAGGGCAAAATCGGCCCAACCTTCTGCGGTTTCAATAGCGCGCGCGGTTTTGCGGATGCGGGCGAGCTGGCGCCAGTAGACAGGCGAGCGGCTGGTGTGGCGTGCCAAGGTGCGCTGCAAAGTTTTGAGCGTCACCCCCAACGCTCCAGCG
This sequence comes from Pseudovibrio sp. W74, assembly GCF_001623085.1. Classification (NCBI taxonomy): domain Bacteria; kingdom Pseudomonadati; phylum Pseudomonadota; class Alphaproteobacteria; order Hyphomicrobiales; family Stappiaceae; genus Pseudovibrio; species Pseudovibrio sp. W74. The sequence goes on along the minus strand of NZ_LMCJ01000017.1, from coordinate 314,819 downwards.
GAGGCGGCAATGGACAATTGCTCCTCCGCGATACAGCCCAGCGCTTCGGATACTCTGGTGTTGAGGCGGGTGTGGTCTGCGAGCAATTTGCAGATGGTGGCTTCATCCCAGGAGCCCAGCACGCTCAGCGCTTTGATCAGGTCTTGTTCGTTCACCTGCGTGCCCGGCTTCAGGCGAAAGCCGATCATGCGCTTAACAATTATTCGTTCTGTTTGGTGCGGCTCGTCGAACAGCTCTGACACGTGCCACGACGGGCGTTTGCCTTCTACTTCCGTGACGATCAGATCTCTGCACCCATCCGGCAAGATTGGGCCGGAGACACCGAGTTCACCCGAATGATGCCAGATCTGAGCAAGCGTTTCAGGCAGGGACGCGCATGTGTGATTGTGCTGCAAACATTCCCTCCCCTGTTTGCTTGGTGGTGCCTTCAGGCAATTTGCCATCAGATCAACGAGGGAGCAAACGGATTCACTCCGAATGCTTCACCTCTTTGATCATACGCATATCGTTACTTCGTGGCGATGAAAACATCTCGCTTTGGAAACTGCCTGACTGCCTTGGATTGCCGGTTGAAGTGTGCTGTCAGCAGGTAATTCGGATTGCTGGCGAGCCATTCTGACAGGTCGATGGCCTGATACTCCCCCGTGTTAAAGGCAATCAGGATGCGGGCCTTTTTCGTACCTGTGTTTTCAATAGAATGGCCATAGCCTTGTGGGATGTAGCCGACATCGCCTTTATTCAGCGTTTCGATGGCATACCGGCCTTTTGCGCCAAACATCGTCACGTCGATGCTGCCCTCCATCACGTACTGCCATTCATCCGCGTTGGGGTGCCAATGCAGCTCTCTCAGCGCACCCGGATCGAGTTCCAGAACAATGCCGGTGATGGTGGTCGCAATGGGGAATTCATTCTGACTGACGCGCCATATCCGTCCCCCCTTGCGTGTCACCTTAGGTTCCTGCTTCATCAGGCTGTATTTGTGCGCTTCCGGGGTGGGGTTGAACTCGCCCTGATGCGGAAGCGTTGGCTGTTCTGGCGGGATGACACCGTGCACGAAGTAGGCTTCCGATTTAGGGAAGTTGTCAAACGCGCTTTCCGGCATGTCGAGGTTTTTTGCCAGTATGCTCTTCGGAGTGTGCCCCAGCCAATCGGTGATGCTGAACGTGCCGAACTCAGAGAAATAGCCGTTGTCGAAGATCAGAATGAAGTGGCAGGGCTCATCTCCGATGCACTGGATTGAGTGTCCGTGACCTCTTGGAAAATACCAGACATCACCGGGTTCAAAGTCATCTGTCGAAGACTGGCCATTGGGATTGATAACCGTGGTGCGGCAGCGGCCATCCATGACGAAGGCCCATTCTGCTGCTGTTGCATGCCAGTGCAGTTCTCGGGCAACGCCCGGCTCCAACCGCATGGAGACCCCGGCAATTCCTGTCGAGATGGGGAACTGCTCGACAGTCGCCTCTTTACCAAAACTGCCACCATCAACGCGTCCTTTGGTCTTCTCCAGTTCGAACTTGAACCTCGGAAGTTCTGTGTTGGCCAAATCCGGTTCAGGAACGTTGTTCCAAAATGGCCCTGATGGGTATTCTGCTGCGGAGGCTTGTGTCGCAACCGCTCCGCCCATACCTGCTGCCACAGCAGCTTTGAAAAAGTCCCGTCTTGATGCGCCAGACATGTTGCCTCCCTACGATCAGGAAATACAGCGCGCACATACTATCACGACGCCATTTCTGAGCAATGGTGGGAGGTCGTTGTTTGGCTCAAGCAACCGAAATGCTGCGGTTAGCGTTAACCGCTCGTGCTCGGGCATAGATTACGGATTTTCATTTGAATGCCATGCAACTTCAGAAGAAAATGGGCTTGCAAGAACAATACTGCAGCTCTGCCGGACCAGCCTCTTTAAGACACTGCTTCACCTTAATGTGCGTCACCGACTTTGTTTTCAAAAGCTCATTTGCAAAGATTGGATAGCCCATGTCTGTCGATGTTTCTCAGCAATACAAAACCAGCTCAAACCTCAAAACACGCGCAAATCTTCATCGGCGGTATGCGAACAAGAGTTGGTTTGAGTGGGCTTTCCAGCAAATGCAGTTTCAGGAGAACGCCAAGATCGCTGATATCGGCTGCGGGACGGGGTGGTTCTGGAGCGCCAATCAGCATCGACTGCCTCAGGGTCTGGAAGTTTCGCTCCTTGATCAATCCGCGCATATGATCGCTGAAGCTAAAGAAGCATTGACCAAACTGCCCGCAATCAAACAAGTGACAGCTTTTGTTGAGCAAGCTGAAGCCGTTCCGTTTGAAGATGCCACCTTTGACGTGGTGATGGCCATGCACATGGTCTACCACCTCTCAGATACGGATAAGGCGATTGATGAGATGCGGCGTATTCTGAAGCCGGGAGGGCGCCTGATTATCACACTCAACAGCCCCCCTAACCTTCAGCAGGTTTATGAGCTGAACAGCCGGGTGTTTGATGTTGAACCAATAGATCCGTCTGTTGTGATGGCTCCGCCGGATAAGATTGCTGAGCGCCTTCAACACCGCTTCAATGCCCTCTCGCTGCAGACTTATAAGGATGTGTACGCCATCGATGATGCTGAGCCTGTTTTCTCAACGTTGACCTCCTACCCTCCCGGTAACGAGGCAACACCGCAGCAGCAAGAGCAGCTAATGGGTGAGATCACGAGAGAACTTGAAGAACATCACGGCACCATGCACACTCAGCATGAAGTGCTGATGTTTGTTGCGGAGGCACCGAGGGCCGTGTGATTACCGCTCTTCCTCTTCCGCCAGATAGCGTTCTAGTTTGGTGTGGTTGGCGACTTTGAGTTCGCGGCCGCGTTTTTCGACCAAGCCGTGTTCGATCAGTTGGCTGACGGCGCGGCGGTAGACGCGTTCTGAGCAGCCAAAGCGTTCGGCTTCGCGGAAGACGCGCTCAAACTGGATTGGCGGTTTGTTGCCGCGTTCACGCATCAGCAGGTCTTTGGCGATGTTATAGGCCAGCGGGTACATGAAGTGGGAGGTGACCCGGTCCATGACACCCTGATAGGTGTCGGCCAGACATTGGCTGAGCCAGATGCCCACATGAGGGTGTTGCACCAACAGGGCTTCCAGCTCTGCAATCGGGATGACGCGCACGCTGACCGGACCATCGCAGCGGATGTCGAACTGAATTGGTTTTCCCGTCAGAAATTCGATCTCACCATAGAGGCGGTCTTCGATATTGAATCTGCCGTGACTGAAGCGTCGCCCATTGGCAGCGGTGTAGCTGACCGTGCAGAAGCCATCGTCGATCCAATACAGGTGTTCAAGGTTTTGGCCTTGCCGGAGGAGGTAATCTCCGGGCTCCATATGGCGTAGAAGAAACGGGCCAGTTTTGACCCATTCTAATACTTCTTTATGTCCAATGTCTGCGAGCGATTTAATTGTCATTTTTGCATTATTTAGTTCAGAGATGCGGACAATTGTCCTGTTTTTGAATCGGAGATATTTCTACCTTTCTCCTTGCAAGCTGCATAGGAGAATCTGATGACACCGCATATCAACGCCCAGACTGGAGACTTTGCTGAAACAGTCCTCATGCCGGGTGATCCGCTTCGCGCAAAGTATATTGCAGAAACCTATCTGGAAAATGTACGCGAAGTAACAAACGTGCGTAATGTGCTTGGTTTTACTGGTGAATACAAGGGTAAGCCAATTTCAGTTATGGCACACGGTATGGGTATGCCATCCATCTCTATCTATGCGCATGAGCTGATCAACTTTTACGGCGTGAAACAAATCATTCGCGTGGGCAGCTGTGGCGGTGTTGATGAAGAGCTGAAACTGCGCGATCTGATTGTCGCAACAAGCGCCAGCACCAACTCCGCAATGATCCGCGATCGCTTTGCTGGTTACGATTATGCTGCTGCACCTGATTTTGAATTGCTGAAGGCCTGTTCTGATGCTGCTGGCGAGCTGGGTCTGTCGCCGCGCTTTGGGAACATCCTCTCAGGTGACCTGTTCTACGGTTCCAACCCTGCGCTGCTGCCAGCGATGCAGAAAATGGGCGTTCTGGCAGTTGAAATGGAAGCTGCGGCTCTGTTTGCAATTGCTGCGGAATTCCGTGTGAAAGCGCTGTGCGTGCTGACCGTATCCGATCACCTGATCACGGCAGAGGAAACTTCCTCTGAAGAACGCCAGACCAGCTTTAACCAGATGATGGAACTGGCTCTGGAAACTGCATATGCAACAACACCAGAAATGGCTGCGGCATAATGAATATGGAACTTGTAGGCTATCTGGCCTCAATCACTGTGATGACTTCCCTCCTGATGGGCAACGTCCTGTGGCTTCGTGTGATCAATATGGTCGGTTGTATCCTGTTCACCATCTATGGTGTTGCAGTTGATGCTTACCCGGTTGTTTTGCTCAACGGCATGTGCGTGTTCATCAACATTTACCACTTGGCAAAATTGAGAAAGCAACAACAACAAGCACTTACGCCAGCAGAAGCGTAAGGCACTCGCCCCCCCATCAAGCCAAGGTAATTGTAAACTTAAGAGCCCTGAGCGTCCTCCAAGACGCGCTCAGGGCTCTTTTTCTATCCGCCGTCCGATTGCCGCTATCAGCCAGGTTGCTGCCGGAACGAAGTTTACAAAAATCGTGCACATAGAACTAACAAAGTTAGAATACTAGACTGCTTTTGGTGTTGATTTTGGACACTGCAGGGGCCATTCAATGTAAGCTTATTGCTCCAATAATAGATGCCTATCAGATTGATGTGCACTCATGCGAGAGCTGAGATTTATTTCAGAAGGACGTTGGGGATATCGCAACTTTGATCACGGAGGTGCTGGACGATGCCGCTGAGATATGCCGTGTTCCAGTAAACGATAGTGCTAACGACAAGATTGTGACCAGAGGTAGGAAACGCCTGCCCATTAAATGAACAGTCGCGGATTTCGCCGCGTTAATGGAAGAATACCATTCGATCATAAACAGTGAGCTCTCCAAACGCCGCACCTTTCGCAAAGCCTTAGCGAGAAGGCTGGGCTTTGATGAGGAAGCTAACTTCTTCAAAATAGATCGCTTTCGTCGTGACAGTTGCAGAAGATCTTCCCAATGGTCCAAAATAGAGATTGCGTTTGCTGGAGTGCCAAAGTAGCTGGCGAGGGCTGGATAAACCTCGGCATTTTCAAAAGCAAGAACTTTTCGGATTTTCAGGTTCCTTAGCTGAGGAGAGAGCCGACCATCGGCTGAGGCGGTAGACACGTTGCCCTAAAGCGGGCTGTGGTGATGCTAAGCATAAACATTCGCAACAAGAGCTTATGAGGCACATAGGTTTGTGACCGGGTGTGGAACATCCTCAATCAACTGATCTGATAAGTGCTGATCCCTTTTGAGGATCCAGCTATCCTTTTCCGACCAAGGTTTGCGGCGTCCGCGAACGTACCTGCCAGCATGGTGGTAATGTTGTGTGGTGCCTCCCCAGTGCGTACATGGGTGCACTAATCAGCAAAGCCGGTCCATTCATGCACATCACGTAAAAGATCAGGTACTGCTGCACGCGGATACATCTGCTTGTTGTTCGCCTAAGAAAACCTCATCTAAAAGATCGAAGCAACCGAGGTCTCAGTTACACACCATCAGGGGAACCATTTCCGCCAGCATGCCATATCTCGCCATCCGGGGATTACTCTTATCATAGACAGGCTGGAGATTTGTGATGTGCTGGTGGTCACCAAGCTGAACCAGCTTGACCGGGATCCAATGAATGTGAGTACCACAGTAAGCTTCCTTTGAAGAAGTCTCGCTTTAGTTAGGAAAGTGGAGGATCACCGATGGCGAATAAGAGACCTGGGCCGGAAGAAATTGTCGTGAAGTTACGGCAGATTGAAGTTCTGATGGACAAAGCATGGCCTGGATTGATGTAATCAGGCAGATCGGTGTGACAGAAAGAGAGCGGGCATCTGCGGTGTGTCGTTTCAGGCCTTACGCTGGACAAGCTGATCTTGAAGAAAGCCGCATCGGGAAACTTCTGAGCCTTTCATGTGGGTGCGCCTACATCGATCATATACGTGGTCGGTTCAACATTTCTGAGCGTCGGATTTGCTGCGTTCTAGCAACATCGACCGACGCAGCGGCCGTTGCCACGTGGGCGCACAGGCGAAGAACGCCTGATTGCGGATATGATTGAGCTGGCGTGTCAATATGGTCGGTATGTCTCCCCTCGGATTGCTGCATTGGTGAGAGAAACTGGCTAGCTGATCAACGCCAAGTTGGTTGCGTGTTTATAGCAACGTGAAGGATTTAATGTGCTCATCCTCCCCCAAAAAAGAGCGGCTCGGGCTCAATGATGGATCGTGTGTCCGCTTCTGTCTTAAGTATTGCTACCATACTTGGTCACACGACTTCGTGCATCATCGAACTGACGATAACAGGGACTTCAGAACACTCCACATCTTGGATAAGTACAGCCGGGAATGTTTAGCTATCCAGGTGAAGCAAAGTTGGACTCGATCAAGGTCATTGATGCTTTGACAGACCTGTTCACCTCGCGCCGTGTGCCTACTTATATCAGGTTGGACAATGGCCCCGAGTTCAGTGCTGAGGCCGCCTGAAACTGGATCACCCTGGAAGAACGGATACTGTGAAAGTTTCAACGGGAGGATTCAGGATAAGTTACTGAACGGTGAAACCTTCTACTCACTGCGCCAGAGACCATCGTCCCGATGGACCAAAGGTCTTCACTTAGCTTAAGTCAGGTTTCTTATACGCGAAACAACTTGAATTACTGGCCGTCACATGAGGTCTGCTCAATAAGGCCTCATGTGATAGGTATTTCCTATTTCAGACTATTGCAGAAACCCCTCGAGCATAATAATCATCAGGGGTATTCGCTTGTAGACATGCCTTTCCTTGTTCATATGTTGGACTTAAATCGCACTGGGAAAGCTGCATGTGGCTATCTTTACCTATGCTTACCGGCAAGCTGCCATCCGTGCGGCGTCCTGGCTACGTTCTCATCACAGCCTTTACCAAACACCACATATATATTGTCCCCATTCGGGCCAGCTCTACATACTCACCGGAGAGGTTCAAAGAAGGTATGCTTGTAAATCAGTGTAGGTGTGAGTGACATTCTCCCAGATACGAGTGAACCGGTCTGCACTCCTCTACTTTCCAATACTCGGCCTAGAGGATCATCTCGGCATAACGGAATTTTTCCTCATTCTTAGTTTCCCAAAGGCTATGTCAACCTGACAATAGACAACAGGTCACCACCGCTTCAGCTCTCACCTCCCCGTAGCGGGAGATGAGACGTTGTTACATCCTCCTTTCTCAGGTTGCATTTCAAACATACGCCTCCTAGGGTATCCGAGAAGAGGCGCGCCATACGTGATTTCCAGTACACCAAGCGATTTAGAGAGTGTTACGATCAAACTCCCACTGCAACAGATATGCAAAGGACTACTTTTTGTGGCTTCTCGGGGATTGTTACCAGCATCACTGGCTCTCGCAGTTGCGGTGAAATTCCGCTATCTTTCATAATCCTAATAACACAACACCCAGTCCGAAAGTCATTCTACGGATGCTGGTTTAATCTCTTCGGCGTATTTGCCCGCTTGGTGTCCATTCCCATCCCCAAAGCAATTAAAGTGAAAATACTCGATTGTTCAGGACCAAGGACGGACCGCTGTCCGACGTGGGACTACTTCCAGTATGGCTGTCAGAGATTTTTAGGAGTCAATCAACCAACAGCTTGGCATGTGAAGAATGCTGCCCGTATAGATGCTGTTGTTAACTTTTCTGCTTATGAAGCAAATTGCATATTGGGCAAGAAACTAGACCCGCAAACGAACGTGATCAACGATGACTAGACGGCCCTTTGGTCACAACTTTAGCGACCAGCGAATAGTAAACCATTCAAAAAATGAATATATTTGCGGAGCGATGCAAACCACTTCCAATGAAGAGTTCAGCTTCTGAGCCAGACGAACCGTATCGAGTGTTTCACGCCATGTCAGCGTGGCACACGCGGGTTTTTAATGTATCAGGCTGGCTTTCGCTGGTTACAACGTGTTGTAAAGGGACAAACTTTCAGACAAACTCGCAATGCTAGAAAAGACTTTTGAATCTTATAATCATGTGTTCCTCCTGTGCTGCAATAAACAACAATGCTGTGCGTTGTTGTTTCCCCATGTCAAATGCGTGGCCCCCAGCAGGGTGGCATTTCCATTAGATGCGAGGTAGCTATGTCTGATTGATGATGCCTTGCCCAATATGCACGCTCAATCCAGTTGGACCAAGTAGACCAACCTTAAGCTGAAAGACTGAACGGGGTGGAAATGAAGGCCGGGGAATCTTAAATACAAGCAAATGATGCTCGCCAAAAGTGAAGGAAATTTTGAGAGCAGAACTTTATGGGAAATAAATTCTAAATATTTAAGTTTATTTACAAATAATCCAAGTGAACGATTGAACTCCTCGGCGAGATAAAAGGGTCATCGAAAATGAATCAAGAATTACTGCCAATTGAGATTGTAGAAAACATCAATGAATTAGATAATTTGGAAATTGGTGTAATAAATGAAGAGAAAATTTTTGCGCTTGAAGGAAAATATCTTCTCTTCCTCAATAGTGTTAGGGAAGCCAAATTCAGAACAATTCTATTTCTTTGGAAAAAACAACACATTTTGGATTTCAAGTATAAATTGGCAAAATTCATTGATAGTTACAGTGATGATGATATCCGTATTAAGCGTCTACTAATTCAATACCTTAATCGTGTTGGCAATCACCGTCTTCTTAGAGAGATACTGTCATCAGCGAGTTATTCAAGCTTGGAAGATGCAGCGATTGAGAAAATATTGCAAGCCCATTGCAAACAGTTTGGAGATTTAGAAGAATCTACCGGAGAAATTGCAATTCACGGTAGTATTATTCTGAATGTACCAAGCCAAAACGAAGCACCCAGCAGTAGGGGCGTCAGCCGTGTTGAGGACGAATACAAAAAGACTTGGGACGCCGAAGTTAGACGAATTAATAGATGTTCACACGATGGAGCAGCAAATTCTTTAGCGATGCTTTATCTCAAGGCATATGAGGCTCTACCTAGATGGGGCCTTTTAGGAGATGCGGCTATTGGCGAATTGTTAAGAAAAGACTTCATGGACGCAGATTTGCCATTCAACGGAATCGAAACAGCCTATCGCATTGGTGTATGTGGAGAGAACTACCAGATTATTAGTTTCCAGAGCGCAATTAGCTCTGCAAAAAAATTGATTGAAGCTGGAAAAGTTGATGTCGTCGTTGAATTAGGGTCGGGTTCTAGTTCTAATCTCTTTCATTGCTTTCATGCACTTGATTTTAATTATAGAGATAATGTTACTTTTATTGGTGCAGAGTTTACCGAGCAAGGTCGTAAAGCCGCCGACCTGATTCACAGCCTACAGCCGGACATGAATTTTAAAAGCGTTGCGTTTAACTACTATGAACCTGATTTCTCATTTTTAAACGAGCTGAAATCCAAAAACGTTTTTTTCTTTTCTAACCATTCAATCGAACAGATCCCGCTGCTGCCTGCTTCATTCTTTAAAAAGATGATTACCGAGACAAATGACTGTTATTGCGTCCACAATGAACCAGTCGGTTGGCAGTTATTACCTGCATTGGTTGAAGCTCGGAAGAATATGGACAGGGCGTTTTTCGCCAAAATAAAAGACAATATGACTACACAACCTATCAAAACAACGGTGCAAGAAGAAGAAATATTTGGTAGAAGGTACTCTAAAAATATAGTGTCTTATAATAGTGCATGGTGGTCTTATCATAAGAGCTATAACACTAATTTGATCTCTTTATTGAAAGCATTGGAAGCCCAAGGAGATATTTGTCTTAAAAAGATAGTAAAGCATCACACGGCAGGAAATCTGATTAACAATATCGTTGGAAATCCTCTAAATCCTTCAACATTCATAGAATGGCAAAAAAAGTAATAGCTTGTATGCCCAATTTTCCTTCTCGCGGAGCAAGATTGCCGGTCATAAATTGAGATGGCTTTTGCCAAGTTCAAGACATTGATCCGTTAGGCAGCTGCCATCACGGGATTGTTGTATGAAGTAGTTTTTTCTACGTAGCTTTATGACGATCTCTAGTTCTGAAGCTTAGTTTATGCCGATTAAACACTATGCTGATCCTCGTCACAATTTTTGCTAATCCGAACGCAAGGTGAAGAACTAGTCGGCATGTAGCAAGAGTTTGCCTTGCGTAGTGACATTTCCCTCTGGATGGACACCAGCTTTGCCAACAGTTGGTTGTCTTTTGCGGGCCAGCAGTGTGATCGACCCATCATATACTCTGATCGTACCAGTAATACCTGTTTGATAGTTCATTTTATCATCAGTCTTGCTCCAAGCCAGTTGCAAGGATTTATGCGCTCCATATTGGGCTTAATGAAGCTAGCATTGCCGGTTTATTATTGCTCCACCCTGTCCAGTTGAGCTGGAGGATTAAAGCTTTCACACCCTAAGTTAAAGGATAAGCAAACTCCTTCTGTCTTTGTGATAGATAGCGCAGGTTTGAAGGTATTTGGGATTAGTAAATGGATGTAATAAGACTTTTAGCGTACGCCTACGAGCAAAACTTGCGCTTGCAGGATGTGCTTGTAGTAGATCTCACCACGCTCTGCGGCGAACATGTCGATGGTGAGGGTCTGCACAGAGAGGATCATGAGCGCTATTCCAATTGCCTGAAGGTGCGCGTTGCTGGACAGGAAGAAGAGCGCGAGACCGCCCAGAGCAAACGCAATTGCAAGCGGATAGGTGATACGGAAGATTTGCTCAAATCCTTCCACGCGCTGTTTTTCTTCTGCAATGAAGCCAGCAGGATCAGTCTCGTATTGCTCAGCAAACGTGGTCATTCGCTGGGTGTTGCTGACGACACCAAAGACACTTGTTGAAACACCAATGAGACCCAGCACAATGAGCGGGATCATCATAGCCTTGGCATGTGGTGTGGTGCCAAACCAGCCAAAGGCAATGCCTGAGAGCAATAATGTCAAGCCAAACGCGCCGAAGAGCGACGCTTCCAGAATCTCGCCTTTGCACCATTGCAGGGTGTAGTGAATGAAGTCCATTTGGCACCTCGATGAGTTATCGCTGCTTCAACTAAGTGAACATCGTTCTCTTGTCAATTCCAGTATTAATCCGACGCTTTGATTTGCCTGATTATGAAGTCGGTGAAGACCTTGATCTTGGGAGAAATCTGTTCGCGTTTCAGGTAGATCGCATAGGTCGAGGTTTGCTGACCGTGGGGACTGAAGGTCAGATCGGGCAGCACCTGAACGAGATCGCCTTTATCAAGCTCGGGGCGTACGGCCCAGTGAGGGATAAGTGCCAGTCCCCCATGATTGAGGATCAGCTGCTTTTGTCCGTTGACGCTGTTTGTTTCAAGCGCATCGCCCAATGTCAGCCTTTCAATTTTCTCCGAGATTTGAAACCAGTTGGCCCATCCCGCATAGCCGTATTTGATGCAGCAGTGATGTGAAAGGTCATCTGCGGTTTCTGGTGTGCCTGCGCGTTGTAGATAGGTTGGGCTGGCACAAATGATGAAGTTGTTGGGCAGCAGATGCCGGGCAATGAGTGAGGAATCTGACAGTTTTCCGCTTCGGATTGCAACGTCGACGCCTTCCTCAATCAAGTCCACGACACGCTCAGTGAGCTCCACCTTGATGTTCAGTTTGGGATGGTTCGCAAGAAACTCTGGCACAAGCGGCAGGATGACGGTTTCACCAAAACCAACGGTCGAGCTGATTGTGAGGGTGCCCTGAGGCTCCTGTTGCAGATCACTGATCGCGCGTTTGGCTTCATCAAGGTCCGAGAGGATTTGCCGTGAGTAGCTGTAAAAGCGCAGTCCAGCCTCAGTTGGTGAGATTTTTCTTGTGTTCCGGTTCAGCAACCGAACGCCAAGCTCTTCCTCAAGGCTCACAATTTGCCGAGAGATTGAGGAGGGCTGCAGGTCAAAACGGCGGCTGGCCTCCGTGATGCTGTGCGCTTCCATCACCGCGTTGAAATAAGCGATCCGTTTCATCATGACAGCATCCTCCTCAATTTCTATTATTGCTTTATACGCATAAATGATTTGTTTGTTGCCGTATTGTTCTGCGCTAATTGCAAAAATAAGTTTGCCTCACGAATAACAAATGAGGCTTCCCATGAAAGCGATGATTTTGAACGGGCTGGGCGCGAGCGATGTGTTTGAGCTGGCTGAGATTGAAAAACCAACGGTCTGTGCCGGACATCTGGTCGTGAAGGTATGCGCGGCCAGTGTGAACCCTCTGGACACAATGTTGCGATCCACAGAGACACCGTGGTCTGAAAACCTGCCTCAGGTTCTGCACGGAGATGTTGCAGGTATTGTAGAAGAGGTTGGTGCGGACGTTCCACGGTTTAAAGTGGGAGACCGGGTTTATGGCTGTGCTGGTGGTGTAGCAGGCATTAATGGTGCGCTGAGTGAGTACATGCTGGTTGATGCAGACCTGATGGCCCACAAGCCCACTTCGTTGACCATGCGCCAGGCAGCGGCACTGCCATTGGTCTCCATCACCGCTTGGGAAGCATTGGTGCAGAAGCTGAGGATTTCAGCGGGCGATAAAGTGCTGGTGCATGGTGCAACCGGTGGGGTTGGTCACATTGCAGTGCAGCTTGCCAAGGCTTTGGGGAGTGAGGTGACAACGACTTCACGTTCCAAGAAACTCACAGCAGCTCAGAAGCTTGGTGCAGACCATGTGGTGAATGCGGACGAGACATCCGTTGCCGAGTACGTTGCTCAGCACACCGGAGGCGAAGGGTTTGATGCTGTCTTTGATACCATTGCCGGAGAGCATATTCAGAAGAGCTTTGAAGCTGCTCGCATGAATGGCGCAGTTGCTACGATCCTGCCGATTGCAGATGTTTTGCAGGTGGCGTTGAAAGGCCTCAGCTTCCACAGTGTGCTCATGTTAATCCCGATGGTGACGGGCAAGAGCCGGCGTGTGCATGGTGAGATTTTGGAGCAGATTGCCAAGCTGGTTGACGATGGCAAGATCACGCCTCTGCTGGACGAGACTGAGTTCTCAATAACAGATGTGGCAAAGGCTCATGACCGGCTTCAATCCGGCGCTGCGGTTGGCAAGGTTGTCATGGAAGGCTTCCACGCAAAAGCTTAGTTAGCTTAAGCGACCGCCAGTGTGGATTTCTTGTGCTGGCGGTTTCATCTCAAGCGTTGAGTGACCTAATCCAGCATCACGTTGCGGCGGGCTTCGTTGGTGCGTTTGGTGGAGAGGAGCAGGTTGGTTTCACTGGCTGAGATGCCGTCAATCAGACGGATACGGCGCAGAACATCATCGAAGTGGACCAGCGTGTCAGTTCCCAGTTCCAGGATCAGATCCCACTTGCCGTTTGTTGTGTGCAAGGCAGTGACCTCGGTCATCTTGTTCAGATGATCGACGATGCGCTGGGTGCCCTTCCCTTCGATCTTGATCATCATAATGCCACGAACAGGTTGTTCAAAGACATCGCCCCGCAGCACGACTGTGTAGCCGAGAATGTCGCCGATGGACTTCAAACGCTCCATACGTGAGCGCACAGTCGAGCGAGAAATCTTCAGCTCAAGGGCTAGATCAGAAACGCTCGCACGCGCATTTCTACGTAGTGTCGCGATGATTTTTTGATCTATATCATCCAAAGTGCGTAACCTTACTTACCAATCTGGCCAATGCGACCACCATTTTGATCACAATGCCAGCTTTTTACCGCCACTTCCACAAGGATAATACCCCATATCGGATTTAATCGGGAAGTGGGAATGAAGAATACCGTTGTGCTCGTCGGGGCACCTGTACAGACAGGAACCAACATTCAGGGCTGCTTGATGGGCCCGGATGCTCTGCGAACTGCCGGACTGCAAGACTCCCTGGAAGCACTGGGCTACTCCGTTATAGACCGAGGCAACATTTTACCAGAGGCAAGTCGGGATCGGGTTCATTCCAACAGCGCTGTCCACCATTTGAGTGAGACAATCAGCTGGACTGAGAAGCTCCATGACGTTGCTTTAGCGGAAATTCGTGAAGGTCATCTGCCCGTCTTCCTCGGTGGTGATCACTCCATGGCAGCGGGAACTGTCAGCGGTATTGCCCGTGCGGCGGCAGAAGCTGGCGAAGAGCAGTTTGTGCTCTGGCTGGATGCGCATCCTGATTTCCATAATCTCAGCACAACGACCAGCGGCAATCTGCACGGCACGCCCGCGGCTTACTTTTGTGGTCTCTCCGGTTTTGAGGGGTATTATCCGGAGCTGAACACAACGATCAAGCCAGAGAATATCTGCATGATGGGCTTGCGGTCCGTCGACAATGCAGAGCGGGCTGCCCTGCAGAAAACCGGCATTGAGACCTACGACATGCGCCGGATTGATGAGAACGGTGTAGTCAAGCCAATCAATGAGTTTCTGGAGCGTGTGAAGGCCGCCAATGGCCGTCTGCACCTGAGCTTTGATGTGGACTTTCTGGACCCAGACATTGCACCAGCAGTGGGCACGACTGTTCCAGGCGGTGCGACCTTCCGTGAAGCGCATCTGATTATGGAGATGCTCTGCGACAGTCAGTTGGTCACCTCTGTGGATCTGGTTGAGCTGAACCCATTCCTGGATGTACGTGGCCGGACAGCGACTTTGATGGCAGATCTGGTTTCCAGCTTGTTTGGCAAGCAGGTGCTGGACCATCCAACTCGCGCCTGACCTCAAGCAACATAATAAAAACTTTAGGAAGTCCCATATGGTCCAGTTCGTAAGCGTTTCTAAAATTTTGGATTTGGTCAACAAACACGGTGTCGAGACTGTTTTGAAAGGCATGACCGAGTATGTGGAGGAAGATTACCGCCGCTGGTCTCTGTTTGACAAAACACCTCGTGTTGCGAGCCATTCCAAAGTTGGCGTTATCGAACTGATGCCGACCAGCGACGGGGAGCTGTACAGCTTCAAATATGTGAACGGTCATCCGAAGAACACCAAGGAAGGCAAGCAGACAGTGACTGCGTTTGGCATGCTTGCTGATGTGGACACGGGCTATCCGTTCTTCCTCTCCGAGATGACTGTTTTGACTGCTCTGCGTACTGCTGCGACCTCTGTTATGGCGGCAAAGCATCTTGCGCGAGCAGATTCCAAAACCATGGCGATCATCGGCAATGGGGCTCAGTCCGAGTTTCAGGCGCTGGCGTTTAAGGCAGTGATGGGTATTACCAACTTGCGCCTGTTTGATACGGATGCGGAAGCGACAGAGAAGTGTGCGGCGAACCTTGATGGTAAAGGCTTTACCATCACCATCTGCCGCAGCTCTGAAGAAGCGATCACGGGTGCGGATATCATCACCACGGTGACGGCGGATAAGCAGCAAGCCACCATCCTGACCGACAACATGGTTGGGGCTGGTGTGCATATCAACGCGATTGGTGGCGACTGCCCTGGCAAGACCGAGCTGCACAAGGACATTTTGCTGCGCTCCAAGATTTTCGTTGAATACCCGGAGCAAACCCGCGTTGAAGGCGAGATCCAACAGCTGGATGATGACTATCCGGTTGTTGAGCTTTGGGAAGTGATTACAGGAGCTGCTGAGGGCCGCACCACCGAGCGCGATATTACCTTGTTCGACTCTGTTGGCTTTGCCATCGAGGACTTTTCCGGCCTGCGCTACATCTATGATCTTGTGAAGCAGGACGAAACAACTGAGGAGCTGGAGATCATTGCTGAACCGGCTGATCCGCGCAATCTCTTTGGCCTTTTAGAAGTTAAACAAGCTGCCGAGTAAGAGCAGCGGTCATCGTTAAACTATCCCTTGCCCGGGGTTTGTAAGCGCCTGCCCACCTAGCAGGCGCTTCTTTTTTGCTTTGTTGGCTTAGGAGCTTAGCAAAGGCAGGCGACTAAGGTTCGGCGCTTTTCCTGATCATTTACAGGATAGACTCGATGTGAACTTTCTTTGCTTCTTCCCAGATCGCATCAATGAAGATACTGATGGTCTCGCGCAGTTCAACGCTGTTGTTTGGATCGACCTGTTCAGCAAGGAGCTCATCAAACAATCCTGCTTCTACAACTCGGCCTTCCACGACCTCCGCAATCTCAGGGGTGTACTTTTGTGCGATGAACTCGGTGATCACATCAAGTGTATCCACGGCTGCCTGCCTGATCTCAATGTCCGGGACAGAGAAATCTCCAGTCAGCAAGTTTGCCGGAAGCACAGAGGCCACGTCATGGTTTTCCGGCTCTGCTGCTTTTGCTTCGACTTTCGAAATAAACGCTGCAGTTTCCTCATCTTGTATAGCGCCGTTAGAACTCGACGCTGCATATTTTGCAGCTGTTACTTCGTGATCGGAAATTAACGCGGCGAGTGGATCGCTATTCAATTTTTCGTCTGCATAGTGAACACCGGTTACGACCTGTCTTGATGTCAGGCTGTGGTTTTGGCCAGCTGAGAAACCGCAGGCGTTGCAGGCCTGATCGTACGCTTGTGTTCCAAGGGTTGCGCCATACTTGTCCTGAAGGGCAGTCCGGAACGCTCCCTGATCTGCTGCTTTTTGAGAATCTAGGTTGCCCTGCAGAGCAAGCCAGGAGACAAAACGACCCTGTATAGACGTGCTTGCCTGACGGGTTTGCACATTCCCATCCGCAACCGTCAGCTTTTGAGAAGGCGCTGAATCGACCGCGATATTCTGAAAATTGCTCAAGCTAACTGAAGTCATAGTGTCCATCCCATTCTGCTGGTTTCTTTTGTAATGGGATCAGGCTAACGCTAAGTCAGAAACGCCCCTGTTTTATTCATCACAGCGCTCATGACACCTGAGTAACAACTCTGTCAGATAGGGGATGAGAAGCAGTCATTGTTGGCCATTTTTATGGAGTAAGGAGCTGAAAGGCTTTGACTTTATGAGAGGCGACGCGAACTTGACCACGCCCGCCTAAAACCGTGAATAACTGAATCAATTTCAGCCAACCCAAGCTGTTTTGTTCAGTTTGGCGTTGTTGGAGAGTTCCGAATTAAGCCGCAACTCAAATCTGCCAGTTATTGAAGTCAGAGTTTAAAGGCAAGCATGACAATCGTGAGTGAGAGCCCAAAGCAGTCTTTCTTCATGCTCTCACCAAGTTACACCCATGCCACTTTACCTATGCGGGCTCTGGATGCATCCTCACTCACTTGTTGCGCTGATTGTAGCAAGCCCGCATTTTTGCTGTCTCACGAGAGCTTAACTTTGCTTTTGGACGATAGATATCAAACTCAAATGTTTCGCTACGGCCAGCATCAGCACGAAACCCCTGAGGTGCATTTGGTTTGATCTCTTTCAAGCATGACCCGTACGCTTTGAAAGAGATAAAGGCGCGCTTACTTTGTTCGCTTGAGCCACAAGCGCCCAGAAGGCTGAGCATTGCGATTGAGGCCAGCACGAGGGGCGCAGATTTCATTTTCATAAAGCAGAGCTTTCGTTGTTTGGGTGACACTTCTTATGATTTGATCGCTTCACGTTTACGACAAAGCCAGTGCTCTTGAATGCGCCAATTTTGGTTGCTTCAAAATGAGCGTTACTGAGCTTCTGACATGCCGAAAATCGACGGCATGGATACCACAAAAAGTGAGAGGCACAACATGGCGACGGCGCTAAAATCTCGTTAGAAGCAAATTACAACTTCAGGCACAACCTTGCCGGAATACCCGCTCTGATATAAGACTGCGTCCTCTTATTATCGCTGAAATTTAAAGGGGCTCGTGCGGCTATGATTACTTGTTATGTGCATTATGAGTTGAACCCGGCAAAGGTTGCTGAGTTTGAGCATTATGCCCGGCTTTGGATTCCGTTGGTTGAGAAGTTTGGTGGCCAGCATCACGGGTATTTTCTGCCCCATGAAAGCGCGAATGATTTGGCGTTGGCTTTGTTCTCGTTTCCATCGCTCGCAGCCTATGAGTAGTATCGCAAAGACAGCATGGAAGATGAAGACTGCCAGAAGGCCTTTGCCTATGCTGAAGAGACACAGTGCATCCGCCGGTATGACCGCCAATTTTTGCGGCCTGTGCTGAAGTAACCCGGGGAGTAGTGCCTGAGGTGAAGCCTACTTTGTGTGTTTCAAAGAGTATTCGACCACCTTGTCGCCTGCGATAAGCAAGAGGAGTTTCTTGGAGTCTCGTTTCACTTCAACAGGGCATTTCTTGGAGGCTTCGGCTTTGATTTCCGTGAGTTTTTTGTCGAGGGCGGCGAGTTCACGTTCGGCTTTCCGGAAGTCATTCCGTTTTTTGCTAGCTTTTTTCCAATGAGGGGCAAGCTTTAGGAGGTTGGCTTGGGCTTCATCATACTCTTTGTCTTCACTGAGTTTTTTGACGTCGCCTTTGTTTTTCTTGCTTGCCTCATTCAACTGGGTGACCAGCTTGTTGTAAAGCTTGTCGAGGTCCTCAAAACCGCTGCTTTCGCGCTCCAATGAGTTTTTGAGCCGCGTCAGCTTTCCGTGCGCTTCAGAGATTTTGGAGACTTTTGGGGAGTCCTCAACAGCTGCCTCATAACTTTTTTCAAGGAAGGTCTTATTGCCCAACTCTTTGTCAAACTTGGTAATGTCCAGCAGGTGAATGCCGTGTTTGTGGTCCATCTTCTGTTTGAGATCAGAGAAGCCACTGCGGAAATCAGAAAGGTTCTTAAAGGTTTTCAGGGTTTTTCCGGCCATTTTTCTCACCTGCTTTTGCTCTTTCAAAAAACGCTAATGCAAAACAGGCAAGCTCAAAAGGAAGAGGTCTTTCATTAGTTAAGCAAAGCAGAACCGGAGGTGACAAAAGCAAGAGTTACAGCGAGACAATTCGTATTGGTCTGTCTGAAAGACTAAGCCGGAAACGGCACAGGTCTTCCCCCGCGCACAAACGTTCCTTTGAGAATTTAAAGTGGGTGGGTTGAGTAAAATACTATTTCCTTAAAACCTGAAATATCCTAGTAGTTTTGCTGGGCAATGCAGCAAGGGCCGACCCTTTTGATTTTCCCAACCTCCGTTCACTCGCAGTGCTTTGAGCAAGACAAAGCGCGCGCAGCATTGGTTTGTCAAAAAATGAAAAGCTTCACCGCCGCTTGTCAAAAGATTGCAAAAGACTCCGTCGGTCTGTTCTGGATTATGGTCAAGACCATGGTTCCCGTGATGATCCTTGTGCGCATTCTGATGGAATTAGGGCTGGTTGATTATCTTGGCGTTGCGCTTGAACCGCTGATGGGCCTGATGGGACTGCCTGCTGCGACGGGGCTTGTTCTTGCTGTTGGTTTGCTGGTGAGCACTTATTCTGCCGTGGCTGTCATGCTGACGATTTTACCACTGGTGTCGCTGAGTGTTGCTGATGTGACCGTGCTGCTTTCTGTGGTCCTGATCGCCCATGCTTTGCCACTCGAGCAGAGTATCTCCCGCCGTGCCGGGATCAGCTTTGTGTTTTCCTCCAGCCTGCGTTTCGTGGTGGGCATCACCTACGGCATGGTGTTGAACCTGTTTTACTCTGCGGGTGGCTGGCTGCAGCAGCCGATCCAGCTTGACTGGCTACCTTTCGCGCCAACGATTGAAGAGACATGGTTGCAGTGGGGCTATTCCAGTGCGTCTCTGCTCTTCACCATGTTCTGGATTATCATGGGGCTGATCATCTTCCTGAAACTGCTGGAACTGATGAAGATCACCGACCTGATTGGCTGGCTGCTCTCTCCATTGCTGCGCCTCATGGGCATCAGCAAGGCGGCAACGCCGATCACCATGGTTGGTGTTTTGCTTGGGCTTTCTTACGGTGGTGGTCTCATCATCAAAGAAGCGCAGGAAGGCAAGTTATCCTCTCGCGATGTTGTGTTGTCGCTCTCCTTCATGGGCATCTGCCATGGGTTGATTGAGGATCCGCTGGTGATGATGGCATTTGGCGCGCACTGGTCCGGCGCACTGGTTGGGCGCTTTGTGTTCTGCGTTGCAGCGATGGCGCTGATTGGTCGCTTGATCCAGATGATGCCGGAGGACGCATTCAACCGGTTCCTTTACCGCCCAGCGAAAACAGCCAAGGCGGTTGGCTGATACTCTATCCTGTTCCTGATGCATAGTTACGTTTCAGGAACACGCCTCGCTTAAGATGTTTTGCAGTGAGCCTCCTCTGGTCTGATTGCGGAACACGTGCATGAACGAAACACCTCCTCAAGAGACGCGCACCCCTAACGAGGCCTGGTTTGAAACCAGGTGGTGGTGGCGGGTGAAGATGTGGCTGCAGTGGACCAGCTGGCTGCAGTACCTGCCCAATCTGGTGGCTGTGGTGCTGTTGCTGGTGTTGGCTGGGATCGGTGCGCTGGTCGGGTGCTGGCCATTTCTGTTGGTGGATCTGCCGCTTGTTCTTGCTGGACTGCTGTTTCTCAATCTGATTTTCGATGTGGTTACAGTTCGGTATAGCTTTCACCCGGAAGAGCCACTGCCAACCAGCCTTGAGCATCTGGGTGCCTTTGAGTTGCTGCGGGCGCGGGTCTCGTGCCGGTCCTTTCAAAAGCGGTTGATGAGCGAAGAGCATCGCCAAATGGTGCTTTCATTGGCAGAGCGGACTAGCAGGCCAGAGCATTGTCTGAGCCCTCACCCCATTCGCTTTGAGTATGTCGACAATCCGCTTGTGGTTTGGCCTGCTGTTGGGACGCATGAGTTTTTGGTGGCTATTGCACCGCGTGCGTATCATGAGATGGCGGTGGTGGATGTGGGGCGCAGTTTGCAGAAGGTGGTGATTGAGGCCACACGGCAAGGGCTGGCAACCTGCTGGATTGGGCCGGGAGCGGACCACAAGAGCATCATCAAGCACCTGGGTGAACGGTTTGATCCTGAGAAGGATCACATCATCTGCGTTTGCGGGTTTGGGTATCGCTCCCGCTACACCCCGCTGGCGATCCGCCTCATTCAGAAGACACAGCGGCATCGGCTGGATGTGCAGGACTTGTTCTTTGCAGATACTGGTTTCACCAAACCGCTAAACACGAACGCACGGCCTTATCGGGATTTCGGGCGATGCTATGAGATGTGCCAATGGTCGCCCTCCTCCTATAATGCACAGCCGACACGGGGTGTCATGCTTGCGGAGAATGCGCGGATACGGCGGGTGGATTTTTGTGCGGCGACGCATTCACGGTACTACGCCATGGTGGCCTTGGGGATCTGGCTGGCGAACTGGGAATGCGGGTGTGAGGTGCTTGGCAAGGCGGGGCGGTTTGAGCAGCTCTCCTCTGAGAAACGTGGTGAAGGGCCGTTTCCGGATCTGCCGCGCTATGTCATCTCGTGGATGCCTGAGGAGATGGGCTCCTCAGGCTGAGCTTATCGGCTTAGACCCAGCGGACGTGCTTTGTGGTGTGGCTGGTGTGGTCGGCTGTTGATGGGCTGGCGTGTTTTTGTTGTGGTGATTTCAGCTCGCTCAACGCATCCTCGATGATATCGTTGAAACTCTCGACGGTGACGGAGCTCAGGAACGTCTCATCCTCCCGCTTCTCAATGAGCCGCTCAATAGCGAGATCGCGGATTGGCGGGATGTTGGCTGCAAAGTAGGTGCCTGTCGCCTCGCTGTCCCAGCCAATGCCAGGGACGCCGTGCTGCTCGGCCAGTGTGGGGAAATTCTCCCAGTTCAGCAGTCGCGACAGATCATGGATGGCGACTTCTGCATTTTCTGGCAGAGAGTGCAGGAAGCTTTGCTCTGCGTATTTCCAGACCTGCTTTTCAAAGCGCTCAACGGCGATCTTCATCGGATGAGGTGTCTCGGAAACTCTCAGAGCCTCCCCCTTCTCGACAGGTCTTTGGTCTCGCAGCACATTACGGTAGATACTCTGCAGCAGTTCATTGCCCCAAGCCTTGGAGGTGGCATTTTCGGCCAGGAGTGGATCATACTTCCCGGCAATTTCTGTGCTGAGGCGGGCCATCAGTTCCCGTTCTACGTGGAAGGGGTTCCGCTCCGTGTATTTGCCATCTGCGCGAGCAGCGAGAAGTTCGGTGTTTGTCTCCGGGGTCTCAATGATCTCACTTTGGAACGAAGGAACCGTCTGATGGGCCTTGTTCTGAACCAGATTGTTGATCGGATTGTGCTTCACATCTTCAGAGAGGGCCTTGATGCGCACTGCCGAGCTTTCGTTTCTCAGCACCTGATGTTCTGCAAAGGTGACGCCTTCCTGCACTTGCCGGGATGTCAGGCTGTGGCTTGTGCCAGGATTCTGGTCGCAAGCCCGACAGGCGGCCTGATAGGCTTTCTCGCCCAGCGTTTTGCCGTAGTGGTTGGTGAGCGCCAGACGGAAGGCGCCCTGATCTACTTGCTTTTGCTCAGCGCCTTCGGCCTGTTGCTTGACCCATGTGACGAGCCGGCCAGCGATTGCGGTGCTGGAGTGGGTCTTCACCTGTCCCTCAGCAACCGTGAGCTTGCCCTCCTGCGGGATGGTGTGTGCGGCGGAGACAAAACTGTTCAAACCAATCGCTGTCATTGTCCAACTCCCATGATGTCAGCGGCCCGGGCGTACTGCCCTCCCACCTTCCAGAGTAAGCAATGACTTTGCAGGTTGCTGTTCTGAGCGTCACAGGAGATGACTGGATTTTATAGGGAAGACTACGGAGTTGGCACTATTTGTCATGCTCCTTCAGGAAGGCATAGATGATTTCGTGGAGGCGTTTGCCGTCGAAGCTGGGGAAGTGACCGCCGTGGATGGTACGGACGGGGATGTCTAACAGACGCTTCATACTGGCGATGTAATCCGCCATGTTGGAATGGTAGCAGTCGGTCACCAGTGGGCCGTCATAGACGATATCTCCTGCGATCAGGGTTTCTGTCGCTTTTTCCCATAAGGCGATACCGCCAGGGGAATGGCCGGGTGTATGGATGACCTCGAAGTTTCGATCTCCGGTGGTGAGCACTTCGCCATCTTCCAGCAGGTGGCTGGCAGGGGCTGGTTTAACGGCGTATTCGGAAGACTTGTAGGGCTCTGGCGGAAGCGCATCGAAGATGTCGTCAGTTGCGTAAGGATCAGCCAGCGTGTTTTGACGGGTTGGGTGGGCCAACAGGTCAGCTTCTGCGATATGGATCAAGCGATGCGGGAATTCGTGGTGGCAGCCGATATGGTCAAAGTGGGTGTGACTGGCAACGGCCATGACGGACTTTTCAGCGGTGAGCGCAACATGCTCGCGCAGGCTGACCACGCCCATGCCGCTGTCCATCAACAGATCCTTGTGGCGTCCACGCACATGCCAGATGTTGCAGCGGTAGAACTGCTTGATGTAGGGCTCATCAATCAGCGTAATGTCATCTGCCAGTTTCGTAGTGCGATACCACTTTTGGGCCGGAATGCGTTCCACCGCTCATCCCTCCTGCTTGATCAGAGAGGTTCATCATAGCCAGCTCTGGTGTGCAGGGGGATAACTTATTTTGAAAGGGGTCTATTCCGCCCCGCAAAATGCTGCGGGACGGAGGAACGCAGGAAAAACGCAATCAACGCAAATGAACGCACATAGCAACGCAAGCGCGGTTTTGCGGGGTTGTCCCCGTTTTAGGCGTTGCTGCTTGGGGAGTAATCCGCGGCATTCACAGATTTTGGGCGGCCATCCAGAGAGAGGTTGGTGATGCGTGGGGCAGTTTCGGCGATGACCTTGCCGCGGCGGACCACGGCGAGGCGGGTTGCTTTCATGCGGAGGGCTTCAATGGCATCTTGTGCCTGAAGCAACACGAAGTCTGCGTTGCCGCCGACTTTGACGCCGTAACCTTCCAGCCCCATGATCTTTGCGGAGTTTGTTGTGACTGCCTCATAGCAATAGCGGATGTCATCACGACTGGAGAGCTGGCCTACATGCAGGCCCATGCTGGCAACTTCCAACATGTCTGCATTGCCCAGCGAGTACCAGGGATCCATCACACAGTCATGACCGAAGCCGACCGTGATGCCGAGTTCGCGCATTTCGCGCACGCGGGTCTGGCCACGGCGTTTTGGGTAGGTGTCGTGACGACCCTGAAGCATGATGTTGATCAACGGGTTGGCAATGGCACAGACATCGGCTTCCGCCATCAAAGGCAGCAGCTTGGAAACGTAATAATTGTCCATGGAATGCATGGAGGTGAGATGCGATCCTGTCACCCTGCCCTGCATGCCCAAGCGCTGGGTCTCGTAAGTCAGTGTCTCAATGTGGCGTGAGAGAGGATCATCGGATTCATCGCAGTGCACGTCCACCCGCAGGCCGCGTTGTGCTGCAATTTCCATGAGGGCCTTCACGGAGCGGGCACCGTCTTCCATAGTGCGCTCAAAGTGCGGGATGCCGCCGACCACATCTACACCCATATCCAGTGCGCGGAGCAGGTTGTTTTCCGCCGTTGGTGAACGGTAGAAGCCATCCTGCGGAAAGGCGACCAGCTGCAAATCGATATAAGGCGCAATGCGTTGCTTCACATCCAGCAGAGCTTCCACGCCGAGCAAACGATCATCACACACATCTACGTGGCTTCTGATAGCCAGCAGGCCTTGCGAGACTGCCAGATCGCAATAGCGCAGAGCACGTTCGACAACCGCATCAATGGTCAATAACGGTTTCAGCTCTCCCCAAAGGCTGATGCCTTCCAGCAAGGTGCCGCTCTCGTTCATTCTTGGCAAACCGAGGGAAAGGGTGGCATCCATATGGAAATGCGGGTCAACAAATGGCGCTGAGACCAGCTGGCCCTGAGCATCAATCACACGCTCCGCTTCTGCGGTGATGCCCTTTTCAATCGCGGTGATTGTGCCGTTTTTCACCGCGACATCTACACCAGCTTCGCCAGTGGTCAGAACTGCGTTTTGGACAAGGAGATCCAGAGACATGAGTGGTGCCTTTCTTGCTTTTCCAGCTTAACGCTGACCACGGAAATAAGGTTGCAGCAGGGCGCGCGGGTAGTCTGCCTTGCGAGCCACAAGCACCAGCGCCACGATGGATAGCAGATACGGGATCATCAGGAAGACCTGCGATGGGATCACCGCGCCGACCTCGTTTTGCAGGCGGATCTGGAAGGCATCAAACGCGCCAAACAGCAGTGCACCCAGCAAAGCCTTGCCCGGTCTCCAACTTGCAAACACCACCAGTGCAATGCAGATCCAGCCGCGTCCGTTGATCATGCCGAAGAAGAAGGCATCAAAGGCGGACATGGTGAGGAAGGCACCGCCCAGCGCCATCAACGCAGACCCGGCCATGATCGCCCCGATACGTAGCGCAAAGACCGAGAGGCCTTGTGCTTCAACAGCGGATGGATTGTCACCCACGGCGCGGATGGCGAGACCCAGCGGGGTGCGATAGAGCACGTAGCTGACCAGCAAGACCATGGCGAGTGCCAGAAAGGTCATGGATGTTTGCTGGAAGAGGGCTGGGCCAATAAAAGGCAGGTCTGAAAGAACCGGAATATCAAGCGGCTGGAATGCCTCGATCCGTGGTGGACTAGACACTTTTGGCAGAGCTGTGCGGTAGGTGAAGTAGCTGACCGAGGTTGCAAACATAGTTATGCCAAGGCCAGACACGTGCTGAGACAAGCCCAGCGGCACCGTGAGGATGCCGTGGAGCAAGCCGAAAAATGCCCCAGCCAGTGCTGCGACGAGGATGCCGCCCCAGAGGCCAGCTCCGAGCCAAACAGCCATCCAGCCACACATGGCGCCAACCACGAAGATGCCCTCAATACCGAGGTTGAGCACCCCTGCCCGCTCGCAGACCAAGGCACCTAATACACCAAAGATGAGCGGGGTTGCGATGCGGATGGCAGCAGCCCAGAAATTTGCGGAGAGAAGAATATCAATATATTCCATGTCTTATGCCTCCCCTTTGGCGACAAGTGGTGTCTTTTTGGGCCTGACAAAGCGGATTTTGAAGCGCACAAAGAGGCTGGAAATCAATACGCAGATCAAAGACATGGCGACCACAAGATCAGCAATGTAGCTGGAAACGCCCATGGCGCGGCTCATGCTATCTGCCCCCACAAAGACTGCGGCGATGAAGACAGCAGCCACAACCACACCAACGGGTGAGAGGCCTGCAAGCATGGCGACCACGACGCCGGTGTAGCCGAAGCCCGGAGAGATATCGGCAGTCAAATACCCTTTGAGGCCAGCCACTTCGCTGACACCGGCAAGGCCTGCTAATGCGCCGGAGATCAGGCCGACTTTGATGAACGTGGAGGTGACCGGAATGCCAGCATGTTTTGCGGCGGAGACATTTTCTCCCGTAGCCCTGATTTCAAAACCCCAGACGCTGCGCTTCATCATGATGTAGATGATCAGGGCTGATGCCAGTGCGATCACGAGGCCCCAGTGGATGCGCATGCGGGCGAACATCTTGGGCAGTGTGGCGGCGCTGGTCATGGGTTCTGACTGTGGCCAGCCCATACCCATGGGATCTTTCATTGGCCCTTCCAGCATCATCTGCACAAACAGCAGCACGACGAAGTTGAGTAGCAGTGTGGTGACCACTTCATCCGCGCCCAGCTTTGTTTTCAGCAGAGTTGGGACGAGCATCAAGATGCCGCCAGCAATCATGCCTGCCAGTATAATCAGCGGGATCATAATGTAGGCGGGCGCGGAGATTGCGCCGGTGCCGATGGCTACTGCTGCGAGTGCGCCCACATAGAGCTGGCCTTCTGCGCCAATGTTCCAGAGTTTGGCACGAAAGGCGACACTTACTGCCAGACCCGTGAAAATGAGTGGGGTTGCGCGGGCCAAAAGCTCAGAGAATGCGAACTTGGAGCCGAATGCGCCTTTGAAGGTGTGCCCGTAGGCGGCGAAAACTTCTCCCCCTGCTGCTGCAATGGGGATCGCGGCAAGCACGAGCGCGGTGATTCCTGCGATAATTGGCAGGGCAAACGCGAAGAGCGAAGAAACATTGGTACGAGGTTCAAACCGGATCATGCTGCTTGTTCCCCTTTTGCGGAATGTCCTGCCATCATCAGGCCAACCTGTTTCTTATCCAACTTTTCCGTCTCCATTGGCTCGCAGATATGCCCGCGATGGATCACGGCAATCCTGTCGGATAACTGGAAGAGTTCGTCCAGATCTTCAGAGATGAGAAGGACACCAGCGCCTCTGTCTCGCGCCTCTTGCAGGCGGCGGTGCACATCAGCCGTTGCGCCAACATCCAACCCGCGGGAGGGCTGGGCGGCAAGGACGATATCAGGTTGCTGATCCAGCGTTCTGGCGAGGACGATTTTTTGGATGTTCCCGCCGGAAAGCAAACGGGAGACAGCAAGCGGGCCAGAACAACGGATGTCATAGGCCTTGATAGCCTCCTGAGCGCGCTTGCGAATTTCGTTGAAGCGAAGAAGGCCGAAGCGTTGGTAGGCGGCCCCACGAATTTCCTCCAGAACGAGGTTTTCCTCTACCGACATGGCGCCAACGATGCCGTCGTGGTGACGGTCTTCCGGGATGCGGGCGACGCCGGATTTGATGGCAGCCGCAGCACTGGCCTTGAGCGGTTTGCCGTTGAGCAGGACGGAGCCAGAGGTAGGGATTTCCAGTCCTGAGATGACCTTAGCCAGCGTGCTTTGGCCGTTGCCGGAGACGCCTGCGAGGCCGATGATTTCCCCCTTACGGAGGGCGAGATTGACGTTCTCGATCTGCTCGCGGCCATCCCCAGCGCTGACACCGGCAAAAACCAGCGCTTCGTCTTCCGGATAGCCGGGTTTGCGTTCTGCGGTTTGGACGGAATGCCCGACCATCACCTCAGCCAATTGGTGGCGATCACACTGCGATGTCGGCAGGTCAGCAACCATCCGGCCTCCTCTGAGAACCGCAACACGATCAGACGCGCCCAGCACCTCGGCCATCTTGTGGGAGATGAAGATGATCGCCATGCCTTTGGCGGCGAGCAGCTTCAAGGTTTTGAAAAGACTGTCGGATTCCTGAGGTGTGAGAACCGCTGTGGGTTCGTCCAGCACCAGAATGCGGGCGTCGCGGTAGAGCGCTTTGAGGATTTCGACACGCTGTCTTTCACCAACAGCGAGCTTGGAGACGCGCAGATCCAGATCAACTTCTAGGCCGGAGCTCTGCATCAGCTCCTGCAGTTTTGCCCGCGCTTTGGAGCGGCTGAAGCGGCGTGAAAACAGGCTCTCAGTGCCCAAAACGATGTTCTCAAGACCCGTCAGGTTCTCAGCCAGCGTGAAGTGCTGATGAACCATACCTATCCCCGCTTCAAGGGCCGCCTGAGGAGCACCGGGCTCCAAATCTACCAAAATACCGGAGGAGTGGCGTACCATGACACGTCCTTGATCAGCCACATAATGACCGAACAGGATATTCATGAGCGTGGTTTTCCCCGCTCCGTTCTCACCCAGCAACGCAACGATTTCCCCGGCATGCAGGTCCAGATTGACGTTTCCATTGGCAACCAGATCACCGAAGGTCTTGGTTATGTTTTGAAGAGATAAAAGCGGATGCCCGCTCTCAGTTTCTGGCATGGGATACCCTTGGACTGACGAGGTTATGCGCGTAGCAGGCGGAGAAGACGGGCCGGGATATCCCCCCGACCCGATCAGCGTTAATTGGAGGATTTTGGCTCTTCGTCGTTGATCTCAACGGTAAAGGACCCATCCAGAATGCTTGCTTCGACAGCTTTGACCTTACCAAGCAGCTCTGCATCCACCAGCGTTTCATCAACCACCAGCGAACCACCAGCATGGCCCATGAAGGAGTACTTGCCGTAGTCTTCAGCCTTGAAGTTATTCGCCTTTACAGCCGCAATCGCAGTGTCGATTGTTGGCTCCATATGCCAGATGGCAGAGGCAAGGATGGTGTTTGGATAGTCAGCAGCGGTGTCGATCACATTGCCAATCGCGAAGATGCCTTTTTCCATAGCCGCATCAGACACACCGAAGCGTTCTGCATACAAAACATCCGCGCCAGCATCGATCATGGCGTAAGCGGTTTCTTTCGCTTTTGGCGGATCATACCAGGAGTTGATGAAGTTGACTGTGAAAGTCACCTCTGGATTGGTTGCCTTAGCACCATTCATGAATGCGTGCATGAGACGGTTCACTTCCGGAATAGCAAAGCCGCCGATCATGCCGATTTTTCCAGACTTGGACTTCGCACCTGCGATCATACCGGACAGGTAGGATGGTTCGTGAATGAAGTTGTCGAATACCGCGAAGTTTGGCTCAGCTGCCGGGAAGGACGAGCCCATGAGGAAAGCTGTTTCCGGGTATTCTGCAGCCACGTTGCGCGCTGCGCGTTCTACTGCAAACGCCTCGCCAACAATGAGCTGATGACCAGCTTCGGCGTACTCACGCATAACGCGCTCATAGTCGGTGTTGGCTGTGTTCTCGGAGTAGACGTAGGTGATGTCACCACGCTCCGCCGCTGCATTGAGCGCTTGGTGGATGCGGCCAACCCATTGTTGCTCAACAGGAACGGTGTAAATCGCTGCAACCTTGAGAGGTTCGGCAGCTAAAACTTTTGCTGGAGAATAAACCGCGATTATGGCCGCAAAAGCAGCTACGGCTGCGAGAACATGGCGTCTCACCAAACCGTTCAAACGTGTCGCAAACATGCACACCCCCTGAAATCAATAATTGTGCAGGGCTGCAGATCAGACTGCAGCCGCAATCTGCCCTATCTCGCATTTTAAGTGAAAAGGTCCTGAGCAGGACGAAGGCATTAAAAATGGCTGTATACGAGACAAAGCGGCTAATGACTAGATGCCTCAGAAGTATTTTTTGCGTGACGGCCCGTAAATTAATGCAGATCACACAGTACTTTTCTTATGGTATTCAGCTATTTATCGACTGTATAAATATTATTGGACCACTATATAGCTGTGGATTGAGCTAAATGACGACAAAACACTCGAATCGAAGCAACATTATGAAATTTTACTTTTCGGTCAAATAATTTCAATCAATATTATTTTGCAATATTTTCCATGGATTGAAAAATAGCACACAACGTCTAATTTTTGCTCTGACTGCCTAAATTGCATCCACGTAGCAAGCTGATTTTATGCAGGAATTGACGCTTGCTGCTCATGGAGCAGGCAATACGAGCCTCAACGGATCACTGAGAAAAATTTGGGAATTGTTGTAGTTGCGAGTATTTTGGCACCCCTCGCAGGCTGCACAGAGGAGTGCAATCGCACCCCTCACATTGCAATATCATGTCGCTTAGGCAGTCACGGTTGCAGCTTCCCAGTCAGTCAGAATCTGCATGATCTGACGGCTGTCCTCAACACTCGGAGCCGGACTTTCCAGCGCCTTGTTGCCAGCTTCGATCGCTTCGCGGATCGCTCTGACCTGATAAATAAAGGCGTTGCCGTCTGCCGTAACTGTGCGCGTGTCGCCCGGCTTTTCGTATGGGGTAACTGTGTAGATATTCCCCTCAGCTTCCGGTAGCCATGGGTTGGAATTCAACACCAGACTTGCCTTGGAGCCAAGCACTGTGAAACCAGCATGCAGACCGTAGTCTTCCGCCGTGTGAAGCTGGCAAACAACACCGTTATTCAACCGCAACGTTGCTGCTGACTCGCAGATGTTCCCATCAGCACCACGACGGCCCATTGCCGATATGTTATAATTATCAAAGATATGGGTCGGGAATGCAGTCTGTAACAAAAGATGCATCAGCGAGGTCGGATAGCAACCAAGGTTATAAAGTGCCCCCTTGCTGTGTGGGTTCACGAACCTGGCAATTGACGCGCAGTACTGAGCTGTAATCGACTGGATCTCACCCAACTCCCCAGAGGCAACCACATCGCGAATAGCAGCTGCAAACGGGTGGTTCAGATACATCAACCCTTCCACGAAGAATACACCGTTCTCGGCAACCGCTTTCAGCGCCTGATCGGTTTTATCCATGTCGATAGACAGCGACTTTTCGCAGAGGATTGCTTTCCCCGCATTTGCTGCCTTGACCACGTACTCGTGGTGAATGTGGTTTGGGAGAGCGATGTAAATGATATCAACGGCTTCGTCTTCAATCAGCTCGTTGAAATCATCAAAGGTATGCTCAACATCGTACTTTTCTGCGAAGACTTTCAGAGGCACTTCTGACCGGCCTGCCACGGAATGTATCCGCGTCGATCCTTCCGCTTGTATAGCGTCTGCCATTGTCAGCGAGATGAAGCTTGTTCCGAGAAAGCCCCAGTTCAGTTTCGACATTGTTTTTCTCCAGAACACAGGATCCCGAGAACATCACGGGAAGAACTCCGGAAATAACCCTAATCACATTTAAGGAAGGAGAAAATACCAGAGATCAATAGCTTACTGCTTATCCAAGTTTATCGATAAAAGAGCAGGTACTCGTCGTTAAGTACTTACAATTTTACTGAACCAACGGGCTGTCAGAACCAAGTAAAGCAATACCTTTTATCTCAGCAGACCCTGCCAGGATAGTGATGTATTGAGACACTGCTTTAGACCAGCTTGCGGCTTCCAACCATGCTCTGATGGTTTCCTCAACATGCTCGAATGGCAAGATATTCCCTTCGATCTTCCTGTTCAGGAAAATGATGTGATAGCCGAACTTAGTCTCAACCGGCTGCTCGCTCAGCTGACCAGATCGCATGGACTGAAGTGCTTTTTCGAACTCGGGGACTGTGCTGCCCTTTGTCAGCTGACCCAGATTTCCGCCAGTTTCCTTAGAAGGGCAAGCGGAGTAATCCAACGCCAGATCAGCAAAGGCCTCTGGTTTATCCTGAAGCAGTTTGATGACATCGTGGGCCCAAGCTTTGGCTATGCTGCGGGCAGTGTGTTGATCTGGCCCAGCTGCAAACAGGATATGGCTGGCTTCATAGATTGGCTCTGAACTGAAGCGGGTCCTGTTGTTTTCGTAGTAACGCTGGCACTCATCCTTGGAAGCTGTCGGGATCTCGACCTCCTGCTCAATCAGTTCTCTGATCGCCGCATCTTCAGGTGTCTCACTCCCGTCATCCATCTGTTCTGGTGCAGCCTCAATGTTCAAGGCCTTGGCTTGCTGCAACAACAGTTCGCGGACGACTAACGCTCTCGCAGCAGCTTGCACTGCCTGACCTGGGTTCTCAGCCGGATGGTTTTGGGCTTCTGCCAGAATGTTTTGCTCTGAGATTTGGACCCCGTTGACCGATACATCGGTGATGATCGGTTTGCTTTTGGGAGGCACCTTAGTGCTCGGCAGATCCGCATCTGCCTGAGCACCTTCACTCAAGTTTGGGTTGGTGTAGAGATTAGCCATTTCACCTCACTCAGCAGGATGGCGTGAATTGGTGGAGTTGCGCTCACGCACGATCTGGTAACCAGGACGCCACAAGTATCTTGCCGGGACGCTGAGCATATGCACCAAGCGTGTGAACGGGAAGATGAGCAAGATCGTCAACCCCACGAACAGGTGCAATTTGAAGATCCATGAGGCATCAACGACATAGTTTGCTGCATCCCCACGGAATGTGAAGATGCCTTGTGCCCAGCTCATGAATTTGACCATTTCCTCACCGTCCAGATGCATGAGGGAAACAGGTATAGTTCCAAGCCCCAGAAGCAACTGGAAGCCCAGCAGACATATAATGAAGGTGTCCATTGTGCTGGAGACTGCTCGTACACGCGCATCATACAAGCGACGATGAATGAGCATCCCTGCACCAACAATCGCCATCAGGCCAGCAATACCGCCGACGACGACAGCAAGAACCTGCTTAGCACCGTGACTGATACCCACCAGATCGAACAGGACTATTGGGGTCAGCAATCCAACCAAGTGGCCAAAGAAGATGATCAGCACGCCTACATGAAAGAGCACTGAACCCCAGACCAACTGCTTGCGGCACAGGAGCTGGCTTGAACCAGCACGCCAACTATAAGGCTCACGGTCATAACGAATGATTGTGCCTACAATCAAAACAGAGAGGGCGATGTATGGATATATTCCGAAGAACAACGTGTTGAAGAAGCCAGACATTTCTAGTTCTCCCCTTGAATGTTCTGGGTCGTGGCATCAGGCGGGCGTCTGTCCGCAGCTCTCATTTGCATTCTTAAGCGATCAGGGCCGCAACTGCCCTCTCCTGCATTGCCACCAAACTTGACGACCTCTTCCTGCCAAATGCGATCCATGGCTTCGAGATCATTTGGATCATCTTCGGGCTCTGCAAGAATATTGGAAAGGAGCTCCTTGGACGGTGCCGCTTTGCTGATTTCAGCAACAGCCCCAAACGCATTGGCGTAGATTGAGCCCTTCTTTTTGAGACGCAAACGAAGGGCCTCAAAGATATGCGCAGTCTGGCCAAGCAGTTCCTGTGCCTCTGTAAACGGCTGATGCGCCAGATATTCGAGGAACAATGGGATGTAGTCCGGTAGTTCCGTGGTCTCTACCGCGAAACCGTTTGTCAGGTACATCTCACGCAGATCGACAAGAGCTTGACCGCGGTCTCTGCTCTCACCATGCACATGCTCAAACAGGTGTAGTGAATGTGAGCGGGTCCGATCAAACAGGAACACGTATCGCTCCTGCACCTCATAGAGATCTTTACCAGCCAGATCATCGCAAAGAGTGCAGATCATTTTCTGGCCTTTTGCAGAAAGCAAGCGATCTGAGTTTACTGCTTTTTTCAGTGCTGGCAGGTCATCTAGCAGTTCTTGCGTCGGGTAGTTGAGCAAGAGCGAGAGGATTTTTAAGGAGACGATCATCCGCGCATCTCCTTAAATATATCCGTTGGGGTTTCGACAGTTTTCTTGCGGGAACCACCGAACAGGTCAGTTCCATCACTGCCGCCAGAGCAACCATTGCCGAAGGAGAAGCCGCAGGAGCCGCGGACATCGTAGGCATCCTCGGACACTTCACGGTGTGTGGTTGGGATGACGAAGCGATCCTCATAGTTGGCTATCGCCATGATCTTGTACATGTCTTCAATCAACTCAGAAGTCAGACCCACTCGTTCAGCAATAGCTTCGTTGACTACGCCATCAACTGACTTGGAGCGCATGTAGGAGCGCATGGCGAGCATCCGCTCCAACGCCGTGACGACAGGCTCGTCTTTGCCTGCTGTGAGGAGGTTGGAGAGGTAACGGACCGGAATACGCATGCTCCGGACATCCGGCAGGTCACCATCCCAGCCGATCTTACCAGCTTCTGCGGCCGATTGGATTGGGGAGAGAGGTGGAATGTACCAAACCATCGGAAGTGTGCGGTATTCCGGGTGAAGTGGGAAGGCTACTTTCCAGTCGATTGCCATCTTATAGATCGGCGATGCCTTGGCAGCCTTGAGCCAATCCTCTGGAACACCATCTTTACGGGCCTGTTCGATTACCTTTGGGTCATGCGGATCAAGGAAGACCTTCAGTTGCTCTTCGTAGAGGTCCTTCTCATCCTTGGTTGAGGCAGCTTCTTCGATCTTATCCGCATCGTACAGGATGACACCCAGATATCGGATACGGCCTACACAGGTTTCTGAACAGACTGTAGGCTGCCCTGACTCGATGCGTGGATAGCAGAAGATGCATTTTTCTGATTTGCCAGAGGACCAGTTGAAGTAGATCTTCTTGTAAGGACAGCCAGAGACGCACATGCGCCAGCCACGGCATTTTTCCTGATCGATCAGGACGATACCGTCATCTTCACGCTTGTAGATGGCACCTGATGGACACGCAGCAACACATGTTGGGTTGAGGCAGTGCTCACACAGACGTGGCAGATACATCATGAAAGTATTTTCGAACTCGCCATAGATTTCCTTCTCGATGCCCTCAAAGTTGTAATCTTTTGAGCGCTTGGAGAACTCACCACCGAGAATTTCTTCCCAGTTGGGTCCCCATTCAATTTTTTCGATCCGCTCGCCGGTGATCGCTGATTTTGGGCGGGCTGTTGGGAACTGAGCACTTTCAGGAGCGCCCTGCAGATGCTCGTAATCATAATCAAACGGCTCGTAGTAGTCGTCAATTTCTGGCAGATCAGGGTTAGCAAAGATCTTCGCCAGAATGCGCCATTTGGCACCCATCTTGGGAATGATCTTGCCATTGCGTTTGCGAACCCAGCCACCGTTCCATTTCTTCTGGTTTTCCCAGTCTTTGGGATAACCAATACCGGGTTTGGTTTCCACGTTGTTGAACCAGGCGTATTCAACGCCTTCTCGGTTGGTCCAAACGTTTTTACAGGTCACTGAACAGGTGTGGCAGCCAATGCATTTATCCAGATTCAGCACCATTCCGACTTGAGCGCGGACTTTCATTCTGCTGCCTCCTGACCACTGTCATCCAGTGGTTCTTCCATCCAGTTCACTTTTTCCAGTTTGTGAACCACAACGAACTCATCGCGGTTGGAGCCAACCGTTCCATAGTAGTTGAAGCCGTAGGATTGCTGCGCGTACCCACCAATCATATGTGTTGGTTTGGTGACGGTTCTGGTCACCGAGTTATGGATACCGCCGCGTTGTCCGGTGAGCTCTGATCCCGGTGTATTCACGATCTTTTCCTGAGCGTGATACATGTAGATCGTGCCTTCCTTCATGCGCTGAGAGACCACCGCACGCGCCACAAGCGCACCGTTGATGTTGAAGACTTCGACCCAGTCATTGTCTTCAATGTCAGCTTTTTGCGCATCAACCTCTGAGATCCAAACCACCGGACCACCACGGTTGAGCGTGAGCATCAACAGGTTGTCGGTGTATGTGGAGTGGATGCCCCACTTCTGGTGCGGGGTGATGAAGTTAAGGACCAACTGCTTTCTGCCGAGAGATTTATCGTCGATCACCGGTTTGACGCCTTTGGTGTCTATCGGCGGCCTGTACACGCAGAAGCCTTCGCCAAATGCACGCATCCAGAGGTGATCCTGATAGAGTTGCTGACGACCGGAGATCGTTCGCCACGGGATCAGCTCATGCACGTTGGTGTAGCCTGCGTTGTAGCAAACATGCTCAGATTCAATGCCGGACCATGTCGGCGAAGAGATGATCTTTCGTGGCTGAGCGACGATATCGCGGAAGCGGATTTTCTCTTCTTCTTTCGGCAGTGCCAGATGGGTGTGGTCTCTGCCAGTAAACTCAGAGAGAGCAGCCCATGCTTTGACAGCCACTTCACCATTGGTTTCCGGGGCCAGAGACAGGACAACCTCACTTGCATCAATATCCGTTTCGATCTTAGCCAAGCCTTTGGTTGGCCCGTCTTCCAATACCTCACCATTTAGGCCTTTGAGGAGGTCTACCTCGTGTTCGGTGTTCCAGCTGATGCCTTTGCCACCGTTGCCTAGTTTGCTCATCAGTGGGCCAAGAGCCGTGAAGCGCTTGTAGATGTTTGGATAGTCTCGTTCGACAACAACAACGTTTGGCATAGTCTTGCCGGGTTGCGGTTCAATATCACCCTTCTTCCAATCCGCTACGTCGAATGGCTGGGCGATTTCACCAGCTGTGTCGTGCAGGATCGGGACAAGGACGACGTCTTTTTCCTTGCCGAGAACTTCTTGTGAGACCTCAGAGAAGGACTTGGCAATACCCTTGAAGATCTCCCAGTCACTGCGGGCTTCCCATGCAGGATCAGCAGCACTGGAGAGGGGATGAATGAAGGGGTGCATATCCGAGGTGTTGAGGTCGTTTTTCTCATACCATGTGGCCGTTGGCAGTACGATGTCTGAATAGACCGCTGTCGTTGACATGCGGAAGTCCAGCGTGACCAACAGGTCCAGTTTGCCTTCCGGTGCATTGTCATGCCAGACAGCTTCTTTCGCACGCTGGCGGCCTTCCTCTCCCAGATCCTTGCCCAGCACACCATGCTCAGTGCCGAGCAGATGACGGAGGAAGTATTCGTGACCTTTACCGGAAGAGCCTAGCAGATTGGAGCGCCAGACAAACAAGTTACGTGGCCAGTTGGCCTCGTTGTCGGGGTCTTCACAGGACAGTTTGAGACTGCCTGATTTTAGCTCCTGAGCAATATAGTCTTTTGCTTCTTTGCCACTCTCTTCTATCGCTTTAGCAACCTGAAGTGAGTTGGCCTCAAGTTGTGGAGCTGACGGCAACCACCCCATACGCTCTGCACGGATGTTGTAATCGATCAGCGACGCATCCCAATCCCCATCGGGCGCGGTTGGCGATAAGATCTCATCCACCTTGAGCGTTTCATAGCGCCATTGATCTGTATGCGCATAGAAGAAGGATGTTGAGTTCATATGCCGTGGTGGGCGTGTCCAATCCAATGCAAAGGCGAGTGCTGTCCACCCGGTTTGCGGGCGGAGTTTTTCTTGCCCAACATAGTGGCTCCAGCCACCGCCGGATTGACCGACGCAGCCGCACATCACCAATAAATTGATGATGCCGCGGTAGTTCATATCCATGTGGTACCAGTGATTTAGCCCGGCACCGAGGATGACCATGGAGCGTCCGTTGGTCTTTTCAGCATTGGTCGCAAACTCACGGGCTGTCGTGATGATATGGTCCTGGGGAACGCCAGTGATTTTTTCTGCCCATGCGGGGGTATAAGGCAGCTCTTCATCATAGGACTTGGCGGAGTTTGGATCATCCAATCCACGATCCAGACCGTAGTTGGCAATGAAGAGGTCGAAAACGGACGCTACAAGCGCTTCACCTTCCGCCAGCTTCACTTTCTTTGCGGGGACTTTGCGCACCATTACGCTTTCATGGTTGGTTCCCGCAAAGTGGTCATGCTCACGATTGCCGAAGTATGGGAAAGCCACGTCAGCGATTTCATCATGATCAGCTTTGTCAATGAAAGACATGGCGAGATCCGTGTCTTTGCCGGCGCCGTCTCTTTCTTCAAGATTCCATTTGCCTTTCTCCCCCCAGCGAAAGCCGATGGAGCCATGCGGAACCACAATCTTCTTCGATTTGTGGTCCAGGGCGACGGTTTTCCATTCTGGATTGTTTTCTTCCCCCAGCTTGTCCGCAAATTCGGAAGCACGCAGGAGGCGTTCCGGGATGTATTTGCCGTCTTTTTTGACGAGGCGAACCAGTAGCGGCATGTCGGAGTACTTACGACAGTAATCTTCGAAGTATTTTGCCTGCCTGTCCAAATGGTATTCACGCAGGATGACATGGCCCATGGCCATCGCCAGAGCAGCATCAGTGCCTTGCTTTGGATGGAGCCAGAGATCCGAGAACTTGGCCGCTTCCGAGTAATCCGGACAGACCACGACTGACTTGGTGCCTTTGTAGCGGACCTCGGTGTAGAAGTGCGCATCCGGTGTGCGCGTTTGTGGAACGTTGGAGCCCCACAACATCAGGAAGCCCGCATTGTACCAATCAGCGGATTCAGGCACATCGGTTTGCTCACCCCATGTTTGTGGTGAGGCAGGAGGCAAATCGCAGTACCAGTCGTAAAACGACATGCATGTGCCACCGAGCAAAGACAGATAGCGGGTTCCAGCTGCATAAGAAATCATGGACATAGCCGGAATTGGCGAGAAGCCAACAACGCGGTCAGGGCCCCATTTCTTCGCAGTGTAAGCATTTGCTGCTGCGATAATTTCGTTGACTTCTTCCCAAGTGGCTCGCACAAAACCGCCGTGTCCGCGCACTTTCAGGTAATCTGCGCGCTTTGCGGGATCATCCTGAATGGCTGCCCACGCAGCGACCGGCGATTTCACTGTCCGCTCGTTGCGCCATAACTTGAGCAGGCGGGAGCGAATGAGTGGATGCTTCACCCGGTTTGCGGAGTACATGTACCAACTATAGCTGGCACCACGAGAACAGCCCCGTGGCTCATGGTTTGGCAGGTCCGGGCGCGTACGCGGATAATCCGTCTGCTGGGTTTCCCAGGTGACAATCCCGCCTTTGACATAGATCTTCCAGGAACAGGAACCAGTGCAGTTCACACCATGGGTCGAGCGTACGATTTTGTCGTATTGCCATCGCTTTCGATAGCTGTCTTCCCAGTTTCGGTTCTCATTGGTTGTAACACCGTGCCCGTTTGCAAAGGTACCAGTGTCCTGTTTTGCGAAGAAGTTCAGTTTATCGAGTAGTAGAGACATCTGAAATGCCCTTCACGTTATTTGCTTAGCACGGAACGGAGGCACCCTTGCGGGTGTAGAAGAACCACGTGATCACCAAACAGATCACGTAGAAGATGCCAAAGGCCCAAAGCGCGGCATCCGGACCACCTGTGTAGGCGATGGATGTTCCGTAGGCTTTGGGGATGAAGAAGGCACCGTAGGCTGCAATTGCAGAGGTAAAGGCGATGATGGCCGCACTTTCACGTTCTGACTGGCGCAGGTGAGCTGTTGCATCCAGCTCAGGCATCAAGAGGCCGACCTGTTGGCGCATGATGGTCGGGATCATCTGGAATGTAGAAGCGTTGCCTACACCTGTTAGGAAGAACAGTGCTATGAAGCAGGCAAAGAAGCCCCAGAAAGCTCCCGGCTCTGTTTTGATGGACAGGAAGAACAGCACGCCACCAACAGCAACCGCCATAAACAGGAAGGTCCAGAAGGTTACACGGCCACCGCCGTACTTGTCGGAAACCCAACCCGTACCAGCCCGGGAGAGTGCACCAACGAGAGGTCCAAGGAATGCGAAGGTGAGTGCATTTACTTCCGGAAACTGTGTCTTCATGAGCAGCGGGAAGCCTGCGGAATAGCCGATAAAGCTGCCGAAGGTTCCCGTGTAGAGAATGCACATGATCCAGTTGTGCGCTCTTGAGAAGATGATGGATTGTTCTTTAAAACTCGCTTTGGCATCGGCGATATCATTCATGCCAAACCATGCGGCCAGCGTCGCGATGATGAGGAATGGAACCCAGATAAAGCCAGCATTCTGGATCCAGAGTTGGGATCCATCCTCAAGGATTTGAGGAGCGCCACCGATCGCACCGAAAACACCAGCTGTGATGACAAGCGGCACCACAAACTGCATGACGGAAACGCCAAGATTTCCTAGGCCTGCATTGAGCGCAAGCGCGTTCCCTTTTTCCTTCTTTGGATAGAAGAACGCGATATTTGCCATTGAAGAGGCGAAGTTACCACCCCCGAAACCGCAAAGCAGGGCTAACAGAAGGAAGATGCTGTAAGGCGTGGTGGGGTCCTGAACTGCGTACCCGATACCCAGAGCCGGAAGAAGCAGCGATGCTGTGGTCAGCGTTGTCCAAAGGCGACCACCAAAGATAGGGACCATAAAGGAATAAAAGATCCTGAGTGTCGCGCCAGAAAGGCCTGGCAGAGCAGCCAGCAGGAAGAGCTGGTCTGTCGTATAATCAAAACCGATGGCGGGTAGCCTTGCAACAACAACACTCCAAACGAGCCACACTGAGAAGGCAAGCAAAAGTGCCGGAATAGAGATCCAAAGGTTTCGAGAGGCAATCACCTTCCCTTTGGTTTCCCAGAACTCCGGATCATCCGGCCGCCATTCAATTAGTGTGTGCCCTTGTTGAGTGTTGTTATCAGACATACATTCATTCCTTTTGGCTACATGCCCTCCCCAGACCGAATGTCCAGAAAGGGTTTCGCTGGTTACGGATACTTTTCTACGCCTGCAGGTCCGTCCGGACCTTCAACCGGTTCGTCCGGAAGATCAGACAGATCTGTTTCGTCTTGCAATTCGGGATAACGCTTGCGCTCCATCCTGCGGATGGCGACGTACATCCACACAGTTGAGACCGCAACAATGATGAAGAGAAGCATGAAGGGTGCCGTCCAAACGCCAGTCCAGTCGAGCAGAACTCCAAAGGCGATTGGCAAGAAGAAGCCACCAAGGCCGCCGATCATGCCTACGAGGCCTCCGACAGCACCAACATGGTAGGGGTAGTAAACCGGTATGTGCTTGTAGACCGCTGCTTTACCAAGGCTCATGACAAAACCAAGAACGACGGTCACAGAGACGAAGGCACCAACACCGAGACCGAAGTTAAACTCAATGGGACCGTCAATACCGCTGACAACATATGAGGTTTCTGGATAGCTCAGCAGGAAGAGGCAAAAGAGGGAGACTATGAAGGTGAAGTACATGACAAAACGTGCCCCCCACTTATCTGACATCCATCCACCAAGCGCTCGAAATACTGACCCGGGTAATGAATAGAGACCAGCGAAAACGCCAGCCGTCGTCAGCTCCAATCCGTAAGCCCCGGTGTAGTACCGCGGGAGAAATGACGCGAGCGCGACAAAGGCACCAAAGACGAAAAAGTAGTAGGTCGCAAAACGCCAGACTTGCAGGTTCTTTAAAGGTGCAAGCTGCTCTGCTGTAGATACAGCTTGCTTGCCTTCTTTCTTGCGCTCCTGCTGAGACGGATCATCTTTACTGAGCAGAAAAAACAGAACGCCTGTGACTGCCAAAACAATTGCGTAAACGCGGGCTGTGCCTTCCCAGCCAACTGCAACTACCAGAAATGGTGCTACGAAGTTGGTAACTGCTGCGCCGACATTACCGGCACCA
The DNA here is from genome assembly GCF_001623085.1 of Pseudovibrio sp. W74. NCBI lineage: Bacteria > Pseudomonadati > Pseudomonadota > Alphaproteobacteria > Hyphomicrobiales > Stappiaceae > Pseudovibrio > Pseudovibrio sp. W74. The sequence continues at coordinate 273,503 of NZ_LMCJ01000017.1, read as the reverse complement.
AAAATGCCAAGTGCAGTGCCTTGTTTCTCTTTTTCAAACCACTGGGAGACATAGGCTACGCCGATAATAAAAGAGCCGCCGGCCAATCCAAGGCCCAAGGCAGCTAACAGAAACACTTCATAGGTTTGTACTGAGGTGAGCAACCAGACACAGACTGCTGTAAGGAGCATCTGCAGCGGGAACATAATTCGTCCACCAAACTGCTCTGTCCATACTCCAAGGAAAATGCGGCTCACAGAACCGGTGAGCACTGGTGTGGCGACCAATAAGCCGAACTGAGTGTCGGACAATCCCAGTTCGCCTTTAATGCGCACGCCAATGATGGAAAAAATAGTCCAAACTGCAAAACAGATAGTAAAAGCAAAGGTACTGAGACCCAATGCCCTATATTGATCGGAGCGAGTAACACCCTCAAGTGAATGCATAGTATTTGATCCTGAATTCTAGCAGGTAAGACAATCCACATAGAATCTCAGGAGCTTTAGCACCCAAAAGTAGAGCAACTCATAGAAAGAACAGGATTAAACGAGTAAAATTGAAATACAACTTGGAGTAAAATTATGTTTTATTTCCAACTCACGACACAATGAGATACACCTATCCAGACTACGTTGATGCTGGTATATTTCGTTTAGAGGCGGGGATTTCAAAGTTAAAGCAATGTCTTACATCAACAACGTCAGGATGTTTGTGCGCGTGTTTGAGCTTGGCAGCATGTCTGCTGCGGCAAGAGACATGCATGTTTCTCCTGCAGTTGCTTCCTCTCGTATTGGTGAGCTTGAGAAGCACCTGGGCATTCGCTTGTTTAACCGGACCACCCGCACCATCCAACCCACTGAGCAAGGTTGCATTTTTTACCCCGGAGCCCGTAAGATGCTGGAAGCAATGGAAGAGGCTGAGGCGGCTGTGCAGGAGGTGACGCACACTCCACGCGGCTCAATCTTTGTTTCTGCTCCACTCGGGATAGGGCGGCGTTTGATCGCGCTGCTTATTCCTGAATTCCACGATGCTTATCCTAAAATTCATGTTCGCCTCAGGCTTTCAGATCGTCCTCTCAACATTACGGGAGAAGGGTTGGATCTGGCTTTCATTCTGGGACAGTTACCAAACTCTGAAATGCGGCTGAAAAACCTGCTGGACTGTCCTCGGGTACTGTGTGCATCCCCTACCTATTTGGAACAGCGTGGTGAGCCACTGCAAGGGGCAGACCTCCAGCATGGGAAGCATGATTGTCTTCTGCTTCAGTTTCCCGGTTCCTCTGAAAGCCGATGGACGCTTCAAACTTCTGAGGGCTTACAGAGCTTCACAGTTGGTGGCCCTTTCACCTCTGATGACGGCGATGTGTTGGTGAACTGGGCACTCGGCCATCACGGCCTCATCAATGCACCCTTGTTTGATGTTGTCGACCATTTGCTCAGCGGAGACCTTATCGCCGTCTGTACTGCCACCCCTCCTGCTGATGTGCATTTGGCATGTCTATTTCCGCACAAACGCTATCAAGATCCTAAGATCCGGCTTTTTCTGAATTTCATCAGTGAGCGATTGAAAGCGTATCTAAAAGACAAGAATTCTCAATACTCTAATCACCTTCAGAGCAAGTAATTCCCGACTGGAAAGTCGTTTATGTATCTGTTTCTTTTTTCAGTTATTCGCGAAATACTTTCAAAATAATTTTGATAATCCAACTCATTTATTAGGCTAAACTGATAGATGGGAGGAGTTTGGCGGCCCTGCCAGCTGACGAGCTTTAAGGACACGGTTGATACCGGCACATTTGCCCAGTGCTTCGAACAGTGCCTCGTCGATCCCTAATTCGACGAGTGCACCTCCCCGGCAAGGAATTCAACATAATTCGGGTTGCTGCACTTACGCGGACTGGCATTGCGTGAGTGTCGTACAAGGAAGTAAACTTACATATGAGTACCCAAACACTGCCACCCCGCACCTTTGATGCCCCTTCTGAGGGCATGTCGCCTTCTTCTTTCTACGCACCTTCGGGAGGCTTGCCTCCGCAAACGCAAGTCATGACAGACCGGGCAGTGTTTACTAATGCATATGCCGTTATTCCCAAAGGCGTGATGCGGGACATCGTGACCTCAAATCTGCCTTTCTGGGAAAAGACGCGTGCCTGGATTATTGCCCGACCACTCTCTGGGTTTGCTGAGACGTTTTCGCAGTACATCATGGAAGTTCAGCCAGATGGAGGCTCCCTTAAACCTGAACCAGACCCTGAAGCGCAGGGCGTGATGTTCGTTGTGCAAGGTGAAATTACGATCACAATGGGCAATGAGGCTTTCACACTTACCGAAGGTGGCTACGCCTATCTGCCTGCCGGAGCCCGATATGAAGTGCGCAACAATAGCTCTCTAGCTGCCACTTTCCATTGGGTTCGAAAGCGCTATGAGGCTGTCGAAGGCATTGCAAAGCCCGACGCGTTGTTCACTCATGAAAAGAATGCTGTGGTTGCTCCCATGCCAGACACCAATGGAGCCTGGACGACAACGCGCTTTGTAGACCCCAGCGATATGCGCCACGATATGCACGTGAACATCGTGAACTTTGAGCCCGGTGGCTGCATTCCGTTTGCTGAGACCCACGTAATGGAACACGGTTTGTATGTTTTGGAAGGGAAAGCAGTCTACCGACTGAACAACGATTGGGTTGAAGTGGAAGCCGGTGACTTTATGTGGCTGCGCGCTTTTTGTCCGCAAGCTTGCTACGCAGGCGGCCCTGGCCGTTTCCGGTACTTGCTTTACAAAGACGTCAATCGTCATGCCCAACTCGGCTCGTTTCAAAGGTGATCAGATATGGGTAATGAGGTCACAACAGAGCGCACCATACGGATTGAGAAGCTCACCTCTGCGGTATTTATGCCGTTTGGTGAACTGATTGAGACCGGCGGGACATCACCTATCCTAATCAACGAAGGCCGATGTGAGCGTTTTTCTGATCTGGCTGGTGTTGAGTTTATTGGTGGCCGCGCTGGTGTGAGCCTGTTTCAGGCAGAGCTTCACAGCCTGCCGCACACGCTGACGATGTTGGAACGCCATCCATTGGGGTCGCAATGCTTCATTCCAATGAACCAATCAGAATATCTTGTCATAGTCGCCGAAGATGAAGTTGGACGGCCTTCATCACCTCGTGCGTTTATGGCGAGTTCAACCCAGTCCATCAATATCAAACGTAACACATGGCACGGCGTTCTGACTCCCATCAACGGGTCAGGACTGTTCGCTGTTGTCGACCGGATTGGGGACGGAAATAACCTAGAAGAACACTGGCTGAAGGAGGCCTACTTAATAACGGAATAACACTGTGCGTCATTAGTAGGAGGGGACTAAATGACCAGCAATTCCATCGGGACACCAGAACAACTGCGTGATCCGAACTACACACCTGCCTTACATAAGGCGGTACCACTTGGCATTCAGCATGTGCTTGCCATGTTCGTCTCAAACGTTACTCCGGCGATCATTATTGCCGGAGCTGCCGGATTTGGGTTTGGCTCTGATGCAGGGGCGCAGGGCTTCCCGGACATGACATACATGATCCAGATGTCCATGCTGTTTGCCGGAATAGCGACGCTTTTTCAAACAATTGGAATGGGAGCAGTTGGAGCCCGCTTACCGATTGTGCAAGGTACCAGCTTTGCTTTCATCCCCATCATGATCCCACTCGTTGCAGGTAAAGGTGTTGAAGCTTTGCCTGCTCTGTTTGGAGGCGTGCTTATTGGTGGTTTGTTCCATGCCATTCTAGGGATGTTCATTGGCCGCATTCGCTTTGCCTTACCACCGCTGGTGACTGGTCTTGTCGTAACCATGATCGGTCTGGCGCTGGTGAAAGTGGGCATTCAGTATGCTGCTGGTGGTGTGCCTGCTATTAGCAAGCCTGAGTATGGAAGTATGCTCAACTGGTCTGCTGCGCTCATTGTTATTCTCGTCACGCTTGGCTTGAAGTTCTATGCCCGCGGAATCCTAGCAGTATCTGCCGTGGTGATTGGCATCCTTGCAGGATATCTTTACGCGATGATGGTCGGCATGGTGACTGTGGATGGGATTGCTACAAGCATTGGTCGCTCTGCATCTTTCGCCCTGCCGATGCCATTCGCCTATGGTTTTGATTTCAGCCTTGCTGCTGTGGTTGGCTTTTGTCTCATGGCGTTTGTGAGTGCTGTTGAAACTGTTGGCGATGTCTCTGGCATCACCAAAGGCGGTGCAGGACGTGAGGCGACCGACAAGGAGATCCAGGGGGCAACCTACGCTGATGGTTTTGGCACAGCCATAGCCGGTGTTTTTGGTGGTTTGCCGAACACATCCTTCAGCCAGAATGTGGGGCTGATTGCCATGACAGGTGTGATGAGCCGCCACGTGGTGACGATAGGCGCCTTGTTCCTCATCGTGTGCGGACTGATACCCAAGGTTGGAGCGATCATTCGCACAATTCCCATCGAAGTGCTCGGCGGAGGTGTGATCGTTATGTTTGGAATGGTGGTTGCCGCTGGCGTCTCCATGCTCTCCGACGTCAACTGGAACCGCCGAAACATGGTGATCTTCGCGATTGCGTTATCAATCGGCCTTGGTTTGCAGCTTGATCCAAAAGCTGTTCAGTATCTGCCTGACACGCTGCGCATATTGATGACAAGTGGCTTGCTTCCTGCAGCTCTGATCGCGATTGTGCTCAATCTTGTATTGCCAGAAGAGCTTACTGCCGAAGCAACGGAAGAAGTTTCAGGCGGCATGGCCTCACAAGAGGATGCACCACTAAAACCAGCAGGCTCCCAAGCCTAAAGAAACTCCCCTCGCCGTTTTGCTATGGCGAGGGGAGCTTCTCTTATAGTTTCTGCCATGCACCGCCGTTCTGAGAGCTTTTCACGGCTGTTTCAATGAAGTTCAGCCCATCCAACCCATCAGATACAGTCGGAAGCAGTTTGCTGCACTCGGGTTCTGACTGACCTAAAATGCGCGCAGCCAAAACATCAGCAAACTCGTTATAGATTGTTGCGAAGGCTTCCAGATACCCTTCCGGATGACCACCTGGAATGCGAGAGACTGCATTTGCGGCTTCTCTTGCATCGGGGCCGCCGCGTGTGATGCGGTAGCTTGACTTTCCATAGGGTGAGTAAACCAGATGGTTCGGGTCAGCTTGCACCCACTCAACACCGCCTTTGTCTCCATAAACGCGCAGTTTCAGTCCATTTTCGTTACCCGGAGCAACCTGAGACGCCCACAGCATTCCTTTGGCACCATTTTCGTAGCGCAGCAGCATCTGCACATCATCATCCAGTGCTCTGCCCTCTACGAAACTTGTCAGCTCCGCCAAAACTTCCGTTGCTTTCATGCCGGATACGAAGGAGGCAAGGTTGTAGGCGTGCGTACCGATATCTCCGATGCAGCCGCCTGCTCCGGATCGTTTTGGATCAGTACGCCAGCTGGCTTGCTTTTGGCCTGATTGCTCAATCGGCTCAGTCAGCCAGTCTTGCGGGTACTCTACTTGAATCAGACGAATTCTCCCGAGTTCGCCTGCCTCAATCATAGCTTTCGCCTGCCGGACCATTGGGTAGCCGGTGTAATTATGCGTCAACAGGAACAGTTTGCCAGTTTCCTCGACCAGTTGAACAAGCTTTTCGCTTTCTTCACTCGTCGTTGTCATCGGCTTATCGCAGATGACATGGATACCGGCCTCAAGCATCGCGCGAGCTGCCGGATAGTGCATATGGTTAGGCGTCACAATGGCAACTACATCAACCGGATCATCCCGAAGCGGTTCTTTTTCTGCCATTTCTTCGAAGGAGGTATAGGCACGATCAGATGAGATATAGAGTTCTTCAGCTGACGCTTTTGCCCGCGTTGGATCAGAAGAAAGGGCACCAGCAACAAGCTCATAGCGATCATCTAAACGCGAAGCGATGCGGTGAACTGCACCGATGAATGCACCCTGACCGCCGCCGATCATTCCCAGACGCAGCCTACGTCCCAATTTTTTCGGAATATCCAACACTTGTTGTGGCTCAGCAGCTTCGACGGTCATTATGCATTCTCCATATTTCTCAGGCGCAGATATCGGTTAGCGCAACAGCACCACCTGAACCTGTAGGATCATTAAGTCTGAGATCGGTAATTGCAAATGCTCTTTTGCAAAAGTGTTGGTCATTTCAGAGAAACTGTTTCAAAATCCAGGCTGATTTATTACTGACTTAAGGGAGAGTTGAAGGTCTTATGCCGAACTCATCAGAGACCACCCGAGCCTATTACGAGAAGAATGCAGAGAGCTTTATCGAGCGCACACTACATCTGGACATGGAGGAGCACTACCAACGGTTCCTCATGAGAGTACCGCCAGGTGGGCGAGTGCTCGATGCGGGATGTGGGTCCGGGCGTGATGCCTACGCTTTCAAGCAGCTTGGCTTTGAAGTAGACGCCTTCGATGCATCTGCTGAAATGGTGAAATCGGCTAGTAAACTGATCGGTATAGCTGTCCAGCAAAACACATTTCAGGAGTTCAACAGCGAGCAGTTTTACGATGCTATCTGGGCCTATGCCTCTTTGCTTCACGTTCCTTATTCTGAACTTCCTCTCGCACTCACCAATCTCTGCAATGCCCTCAAGAATGGCGGGACCTTGTTTGCTTCTTTCAAATTGGGAGAAGGAGAAGTAAACCGCGATGACGGGCGTCGCTTTTCCATGATGACCGAAGCCCGCTTCAGCAACATCCTGCAGCAGGTCCCGAACCTACAGCTTCGAGATGCCCGCATTACGCTGAGCAACAAGCCCTACAGCCCTCACGAGAAGTGGCTTACGATGATCATTGAAAAAGTAGGCTAAAGAACAAATGGCGGAGAGTGAGGGATTCGAACCCTCGGAACACTTGCGTGCTCAACGGTTTTCGAGACCGCCCCGTTCGACCACTCCGGCAACTCTCCTAATTGATCCTCGTGGTGAGGATTGCGGGACCATATAAAGAAGCTTTCCCTTCGGCAAGCCCTGCGACGGCTATGCCGCAGATAACTCACAGCTCACGCATCACCTGCCAATAAAAAACGCAGTGAGCGAACCCACTGCGTTGAAATGACTGTCCATTTCTGGAGAGTTATGCGGCTTGAACGTTTTCAAGGAAGGCTTTGATCGAGCGGTTAAACTGATCAGCTTCTTCAGAGATGCTGTCTGCCTGATTGTTGATGTCTTCTGCCGTTTTGGTGGAGTTTTCAATAGTGCTGGCAACTTCCCCCATTTCGGACTCACCAATACGAGACTGATCAGAAGCATCGGTCACAGAACGCGCTATTTCGCCGACAGTTACAGACTGCTGTTCTACAGCTGCTGCCACTGCTGAAGAGCTGGTGGATAGCTTCTCCATCATGCTCGTCACTTTTTCGATGGAGCCAACGGCATCAGTAGACACCTGCTGGATCGCATGGATCTGTTGCGAGATTTCTTCCGTTGCTGTGGTGGTCTGGTTTGCCAGATGTTTCACCTCAGAGGCCACAACCGCAAAGCCTTTGCCCATCTCGCCAGCACGCGCTGCCTCGATGGTGGCGTTGAGAGCAAGAAGGTTGGTCTGGTCTGCGATATCCTTGATCAGGCTAACAACTTTTCCAATACGGGATGCAGTTTCAGCCAGCTCCTGAATTGTCTTGGACGTGTTGATGACAAGCCCACCGACTTCATCGGCAACGTCTTTGGAGTTCACTGCTTCAGACGCGACTTCCTTAATGGAAAGAGACATTTCCTCACTGGCAGATGCCACAGTTGCCACTGATGTTGATGCATGGCTGACCGCATCACCTGCTTTGCCAGCTTTATCAGAGACACTTTCGACAGTGACATTCAAAGCGAAGGAGGCTTCATGCAAAGACTGGATCGCGGAGTTAAAGCCATCGCCTGCGGCCGTTGCTGCTTTTTCAAACTCTCGCACCAGGAGAGCAACTTTCTGCTCACGTTCCTGACGACGCTTGTTGTCTTCATCGCGCTCATCGTTCAGCTGATTTCGTTCAATGGCGTTGGCACGGAAAACTTCCAGGATCTTCGCCATTTTCGCGAACTCATCCCGGCCTTTGGTGCCTTCGATATTGATTGAGACATCCCCTTTTGCCAGAACGCCCATGGCCGTATGCAGGTTCGCCAGCGGGCGAGAGATGCGCCATGCAATGTAGCCCGCAATCATCAGGCCGATAATGCCCATGGCGCCAGCTTGCAACAAGAAGCGCTGCATGCTTGCCGCTGATGCCTCATTATGAAGTGCAGTTGCTTCCGCTTCGCCTGCCGCACCAAAATCATTGAGCTGTTGCGCAGCCGGGATCATCTCGTCCAGTTGTTCCAGAGCGAAGACCATCTCCTCCTGAATGTCAGCATTCAGAGTTTCAATCTGCTCCAGCGTCTCTGTGTAGGTTGCCCAGAGCTCGCTCACTACCTGAGATGTTTCTTCTGGCATTTTCGCTGTTTGAATGACCATGCCAAACTGCTCGATGCGGCTTTTGAAGGTACTCTTTTCAATTTCATACCCGTCAACGCCAATGGTCCATTCCATGGCCTGAAGATCTTTTAGCAAACCAGCGACACGATGAGTGTCTTTGCTGACGTTCAGTTTCCGGCGTGCCTTATTAATTTCGAGCTGCATTGTGGAACTAGCCCCCTGAAGGACTGAAATGAGACCTCCATCTGAGCTGGTTCCACGCTCTAGTGTCGCTTCAACCACTGCGCCAAACGTCTCTGAGAACCCGTAGGCATAGCCTTCCAGGTTATCGTAGAGTTCGTCCTCAATGCCTGAAACATTCAGTTCACGTGTTTCTTCTACCAATACAACAACGCGCTCACGAGCATCTGCTGCAATGTCAGATGCCTCTGCTTTTGGATGAAGCAAAAACTCCCCACCAATTGCGCGCATACGATCTACTGCTGCACTAATCGCCTGAGCGTTTTGCATCAGCTGGTTATAGGTCTGCGTATTTTTTTGAAACTCAGCATTCTGGCTGTTCATTTGGGAGAGGGAAATCAACGCCCCACCCAGCACAAGTATCGGCAACAACCCAAGAGCTGTAACTCTAGTTACGACGGAGTATATCCAGGCGAACTTTGGAATGCGCATTTTATGCCCCCCGCACGTATGCGGTTTAATTCATTGGATGATAATGATCGCGAGATTGTCACATACATTCCATATTCGGCGCTCATTTCTCCCCTAAGCACTTGTATGGAACATGCACAAATCTCTTTGCGCTATTGTTGGCTGGCGAAGGTTTATCGATCCTTAAAACAATCATAGAATGAACCTTAAAACGCAGCGGAATAGGTATTTGGACGTAACAATTAGATCGTAGGTATAAATCTGACAGCGCAACCATAGCGCGAATCACTCCGATGCAGGAGCGTTCTTTGACAGTTGAGTATTCGTGACATAAATCTCACCTCTCGTATTTCTAATATAATTGGCGAGATTCTGCGTTGACATTCCAGAATGCCTGCGTATATTCCAGCAGCTCATAAATTGCGGGGAAACCCGTGTTTTCGCGCTGTCCGAGGCAAGACATCGAAACCGCCTTCTGGTTTTTTCCAGAGTTTGCGGTCGATCTCCCCGAAACGGGACGTTCCTAGAGCATAAAGGAAACGGTCGACAAAGTTCGCAGTTTGCTGCGACGCCAAAGGGTGCGCTTAGATAAGAAGGACATGCGCATGTTCGCAGTCATCAAAACAGGCGGTAAACAGTACACTGTTGCTGCTGACGATCTTCTGAAGATCGAAAAAGTTTCTGCCGAAGCTGGTGAAACAGTAACTTTTGACGAAGTTCTCATGGTTGGTTCAGATGCTGAAACCACCATTGGTGCACCAACCGTTGAAGGCGCTTCTGTTGTAGCTGAGGTTGTTGAGCAGGGTCGTGATCGTAAGATCATCATCTTCAAAAAACGTCGTCGTCAGAACTCCCGTCGTCGTAATGGTCACCGTCAGGCTTTCACTACTGTGAAAATCACCGACATCCTGACCAGTGGCGCTAAGCCAGCTAAAAAAGCCGCTGCTCCTAAGAAAGCTGCCGCCGCACCAGCTGCTGAAGGCTCCGACGATCTGAAAAAATTGCAGGGTCTTGGCCCAGCAATTGAGAAAAAGCTGAATGCTGCAGGTATCTCTACCTACGCACAGATCGCAGCTCTTTCTGCTGAAGACATCGCCCGCGTTGAAGAAGAAACTGGCACTAAAGGCCGCTTCGAACGTGATAACTGGGTTGCACAGGCTAAGGAACTCGCAGCGAAGTAATTCGCGCAAGTTTCTGTCCTAGAGATTAAACGAGGAGTACTTCGTTATGGCTCATAAAAAAGCTGGCGGTTCATCCCGCAACGGTCGCGACTCAGCTGGTCGTCGCCTTGGTATCAAGAAATTCGGTGGCGAAGCCGTGATTCCTGGCAACATCATTGCACGTCAGCGTGGCACTAAGTGGCACCCAGGCGCAGGTGTTGGCATTGGTAAAGATCACACCATCTTTGCAACCGTCGAAGGCAAAGTTGCATTCGAAGAAAAACGCAATGGCCGAACATTTATTAATGTGATGCCGGTGGCACTCGCCGCCGAGTAACGCTGACGTGATAATCCAAATCGTCGGCGTCTCATCAGACCCCGACGGATTTGGAAAAATCCGGTTCAGATCGAAAGATCAGAAAAAGGGGAGATGGGACGCCATCTTCCCTTTTTCTTTGTCCAGTGGGATGGGCAGTAGACCGGAGTTAAAACCATGGTAGTTGAATACGAAGAAATCCCAGAAGAAAGCAGTTGCGTTGCGGCCGGGTCGCCGCAGGACACCGCGCGTCTTGTCATCGACCGAGCGCGCAAGGATGATTTGGCTGACATCCTGTTTTTAGCCAACAACCGTCGGATCGCTGAGAAACTGACGAACATGCCGCATCCCTTCACGTATGAAGACGCTAAAGCGCTCGTGAAACGGTGTGATGTGCAGTTGCCATCTCAGGCGACGTTCGCGATCCGCATGAAGAACACTGGCCGTATTATTGGCGCTATCGGTTTCAACCCGCTTGCCGAAGACTTTGGTGCTGTGCACCTGGGTTATTGGGTGGGCGAGCCATTCTGGAACCAGGGATATGCGACAGAAGCTGTTCAGTCTGTTATCGAATTCGCGTTTGCTAACGGCGTTAAGGAGCTCTCCGCTTCTTGTCGCGTGAGCAATCCTGCCTCGCACCGCGTGCTGTCAAAGTGCGGCTTTAAGCAGGACGGAACGACAAAGCTGCATTCTCTCGGCGCTATGGCCGTGGTGGATGCCACACGCTTTACACTGACCCGCAGCCAATGGATCGCGAATACGCGATGGGGCTCTGCTGGTTAAGTGATGCCAGATCAGCAGGTTGCAGTGACAGCAACCTGCTTTCGGCAGCGTGATTGTTGTTTGGCTGTAACGGCTTACCCTCAACCACACAAAACCAGCAGGCTTTTACCTGATCCTGATGCAGTCGCTCTGTCTGCAATCCGGGTCATCAAGGCCATGCTGCGTTTTACCCTCACTTACCTACTCCAACGAACGATTAGAGAAATATGAGTTTGATTTACAAGGCCTTTTACAATGTTGACTACAACTATAGATACCCAAAGACTGAGGCTTCGCCGTTACAAACCTGAGGATCTTGAACCTTATTGGGAGATTGGTCACTCTGACTATGAAATCATTCGCTGGCTGACCGGTGCAAGCTGGCCTGCACAGAGGAGTGAGCTGAATGCAGTGGCAGACTTCGCACTGAACGCTAATCCTCTCACTGACACTTTTCCGTTTGCCATTGAACATAACGGCCTACTTATTGGTGGTGTTGATGTTCAAAAACCCGGTGATCTCAATGAGTTCCCGGAGCTACCAACCATTGGGTACTGGCTTTCCCAGAAAGCTCAGGGTCATGGACTTATGCTTGAAGCATGTGTTGCTGCGCTGCATTGGGGCTTTGCGCGCGATGCCTGTGACACCTTCGCAGCCCGTGTGTTTGCGACGAACTACCCTTCTCAGAAACTACTGAAAAAGCTGGGTTTTGAGCCTGTTGGAGTTTGCATCCGTTACTCCAAATCTCTGCAACAAGACGTTGAGAATATCATCATGCATCTGCCGCGGGATCGGTTTGAGGCGTTGCATGGTGATGCGCATGTGATGATGGGAGCAGCACTATGACCACTTTTCCTCGTTTGAGAACGACCAGCCTGACACTGCGAGAATGGCGAGAAACGGATGCACCTCGCGCGCTAAAACTCTTTCAAAATCAGAATATTACACGCATGCTAACCTCCAAGCCACATCCCTTTACAAAGGCAGATGCCCAGGCCTTTTTGCATAAGGCTATGCCTCACAATTTGAATGAAGTTTTGAATTGGGCAGTCGAGCTTAAAGGAGAAGTGGTTGGTGGTATTGGTGCCGGGCCGCTTGATAAAACACCAGACATGGGTTGGTGGCTTGCTGAAGAACATTGGCAAAAAGGCATTATGTTTGAGGCCGCTAGCGAAGCTTTGCGCTACCTTCTTCTTGAACGCGAACTCCCCAAAATCATTGCGGATGCATTCAACGATAACAAAGGGTCTCAAGCCCTGATGCGCAAGCTTGGTTTTGTTAATACCGGGCAAGGAATGGGGAGCAGTCTAGCTCGTCTGGCTGGCACTTATCCTACAGAAGAGTTCGCCATATCCCCGCTTGATTTCATCGCAGCACAACAGCTCAGAGTGCAGGAGGCAGCACAATGACCACTTTTCCTCGTTTGAGAACAGCCAGTCTGACACTTCGGGAATGGAGAGAGACGGATGCGCCTCGCATTCTTAAACTGCTGCAAAATCAGAATGTTACTCGAATGCTGGCGAGTGCTCCGTATCCTTATACCAAAGCGGATGCTGAGGTCTTTCTGCAAAGGTTTATGCCCAGAGACCTTGGCCATGGAGTGAACTGGGCCGTTGAGCTGCAGGGTGAAGTGGTTGGTGGCGTTGGTGCAGGCCACCTTTCCAGAAAACCTGAACTCGCCTTTTGGCTTGCAGAAGAACATTGGAAAAAAGGCATTATGTATGAGGCAGTTAGTGAGGTTCTTCGCTACCTGCTGCTGGAACGTGAGCTGCCTTCCATCTTTGCCGATGCCTTTAGCGACAATGCGGGATCTCAGGCACTGATCCGAAAACTTGGATTTGTTCATACCGGACAGAATGAGGGACGAAGTCGTGCCCGCCTCGCGGGCAATTATCCGACAGAAGAGTTCCTAATATCCCCGCTTGATTTCATCAGTGCACAGCAGTCCAGAGCGCAGGAGGCAGCGCAATGATTTTTCCGGAATTACAAACCAACCGTTTGATTTTAAGAGCACTTCAGCCGGATGATTATCCTCGGCTGCGGTTCCTGTTCTCTGACTTTGATGTGGCGCGGATGACTGCCAGCTTTCCGCATCCGATCACTAATGAGTGGGCGCATGAGTTTATCACTCGTAGTCATTCTAATGATCTGAATTCGGATGTGGTTTGGGCGATTGATAATGGTACGGGCTTCATCGGGTCCATTGGTGCACACCGGATCGGCAAATCTGCTTCTTTGGGCTATGCGCTTGGAAAATACTACTGGCGGCGGGGTTATATGAGTGAAGCCGTGCAAGCCGTTGTAAACTATCTACAAAATGAGCGTAGCGTTGAAAACGTTGATGCGTGCGTTTTTTTGGAGAATCCTGCGTCATTCCGCGTTCTTATGAAGAACGGCTTCGTTCCAACCTCTGTCTGCACGCATTCCTGCGCTTCCAGAGAGTCCGACGAAATTGAGACCCAAAATTTCGAACTCAAGCTGGCACAGTCTGCTGAGCAACCACAGCTTGCCGTGGCGGGGATAAGATAGAATGGCTTTTCCAGAGCTGAAAACAGACCGTCTTCGATTGCGCATGATTGAAGACGGTGATCTGGATCGCCTTGTCCAGCTGGCGAACTCTTATGCGATTGCGAGCATGCTCTCTGGCATGCCGCATCCGTTTACAGAAGAGACTGGCAGGTTCTACATCCATCGCGGCAAAACCAATGATCCTGCCAGTGTTGTGTTATGGGCCATTGATGATGGAACTGGCCTTGTCGGTTGCATCTGGTCAAAGTTTGAGGATGTAACTGGCTGGACCGGTTATTGGATGGGTGAGCCTTATTGGGGGCGTGGTTACATGAGCGAAGCGCTGCGCACAGTTCTGCGTTTCGGGTTTGAGCAGCGCTTTGTGACGAGCTTTGAGGCTGGTGTGTTTGCCGACAATCCCGCCTCCTCTCACTTATTGGATAAGATGGGCTTCAGCAAAGTGGGCGAAGAAACTATCCCCTCTAAAGGACGCGGTGATATCATGGTTCCACATCTCCGGCTTACATTGCCCAAAGCCGATTTTGTGGACCTCGCAGAAGCGGAAGGTTGAGCGACATGACAACCCAAAGCACCTTTCCTGTTCTACGCAGCGAGCGGCTTGTTTTACGGGAGATGCGGGAAGCTGATCTTGCGCTGCTCTGTTCATACCTGGGGGACTTTGAGGTCTCCAAGTCGCTGAGCAGTCAACCGCATCCGTTTTTGGAAGCGGATGGGCGGGATTATATTGAGCAGGCGCTTGCCAACAACACAGCTGAGAATGTGACCTGGGCAATTGAGCTTGATGGGCAGTTTTGTGGTGGTTTTAAAGCGAAGGAGTTGCATGGAGCTGCGAGCGTTGGCTACTGGCTTGGGCGCGAGCATTGGGGCAAAGGGCTGATGAGTGAGGCTTTGCGTGTTGTTCTTGATTATCTGTTTGAAGCGCGGGCGCTGCATGTGGTGCGGACCGGCGTGTTCAAGGAGAACCCGGCCTCCATGCGGGTGCTGACCAAGATGGGTTTCAAGATTACTGGTGAGGCTAAACACGCCTGCCGTGCGCGGGACAATGTGGAATTTGATGAGACCCAGCTTCAGATAACCCGAAATGACTTTCTTCGACTGACTAATTCAGACGTGAATTCGTGAGTATTCAAGATGTTTCCTGACCTAAAAACAGACAGGCTGATACTGCGCCAGTTCAGGCATTCTGATCTGGAGCCACTTTGCAAGTTCACCGACAATTTCGCAGTTAGTAAAACACTCTCTGAAGTGCCTTACCCTTATTCCAAGGCAGACGGAGAATGGTGGATCAACTACTGCCTGACCACTCCACTCTCAGAGAAAATCGCCTGGGTGATTGAGGGGCCAGCTGGCTTTTCCGGCGCGATCACTCTGATGAAGCTTCAAAGCGGCAAGCCAATTCTTGGGTATTGGCTTGCTGAGCATCTGTGGGGCAAAGGCTATATGAGTGAGGCTGCTCAGGCCGTTACTGCATATGGTTTTGAGACACTTGGCCTGCCCACGATTTATACCTCTGCGCTTGAAGAGAACCCCGGAAGCCTGCGCGTTCTGACCAAACTGGGTTTTCAGGAGGTTGGAAGAGGCTTTTCAACACCGCGCTCCCGGCCAGAAGAGAAGCTGCCGAATATTTCTCTCAGTTTAACGCGGGAAAAGTGGGCTGCACGACATGTCCCTGCCTAACGACCATTATGGAATTACAGAGTGCTTGCCGCACAGCGACCAAGTACTCCAAAACGCAACAAGTTGGATTAATGATGTTTCCTGAACTCAAAACAAACCGCCTGACACTCCGCCAGTTTCAGCAGGGTGATCTGGAGCCAATCTGCGAGTACATCAGCAACTTTGAAGTCAGCAAGATGCTGACTGTGGTGCCCCACCCTTACACAAAAGCGGATGGGGAATGGTGGTTGAACCACATCAAGGGAACACCGCTAAGCGAAGAGACGAACTGGGTTATTGAATCCGAACATGGGTTCTCAGGCGTCATTGGAATACGCATCCCAGAAGATGGCTTCCCGCGCATTGGTTATTGGCTGGGTAAACCGTTCTGGGGCAAAGGCTATATGAGCGAGGCAACTGAGGCGGTGGTCAATTACTGTTTTGAGGAACTGAGTGTGAGCAAAGTGACTTCCGGCGCCTTTGAAGAAAATGACGGGTCTCTGAATGTGCTGGCGAAGAACGGCTTCCAGACAATCGGCTCGGAGCCAGAAAAAAGTCGCGCTCGCGGAGAAGAAGAAGTCACTCTCATCAACGTGGAGCTCACCCGTCCTTTATGGGAAGCCATGCGGGCGGTGACGGTTTGAAGGTGAATTGCTTGTCGCGTGCTGATGGGTGCGCGCGACAAGTTTTGGGATCAGTCGAATAGCAGCGGTATCATGATGTGCATGGTGCTGTGCATGAAGATGAGAAAGCCCGGACCGACCAGAAAAAACAGGCTCCCCATTATAATGCCGGGCACGAGAATGCGTGTGGCGATCAGGTTCCACAATAAGATGCTATCCAGTTCTCCAAGCTCATGAAGGAAGACAAAAGCTAGTGCTGCGATGAGGATTGCAGTGCCAGCAGACCAGAACACACGATACCTGTACTCAACGCCTGACAGCAGTTTGAACATTCCGAAGAAGACCAGCGCACTCAGTAACATGCGAAAGACGAGTTCTTCGCCGTAACCTGCAACCATGCCAAAGAGATAGCCTGGACGAGAGCTTTCTTCTGCCGGGACAAAGTCAGGCAGTTCACTCCCGAAAAACGCCCAGATGATGCATGTGATGATGATTGCTGTGCTTACACCGCTCACGATCTGCAAACCGGGCGTGTGCTTTATCAAGCCTGCCCAGCCGAGTTTGTTAAAGCAAAACCAGCCTAAAAGCAGTGAGGTGAAAATGATGAGCCAGGTAGAGACGTAAATCGGCACAATCTTGATGAACGGATCTGCCCAGAAAATCTGACTTGTGTCCTGTTCGGTGAAAACCAACAGGCCAATGCAATAGAGAACAAAGGCCTGAGCCCAGACGATTGTTGCCATGAGCTGGTTGCGAAAGGTAGTGGGGAAGTAGTTGTGTTGGGAAGAGGATGTCATTGTATTTCCTCCGTCCTTCTCGGAGACATTGTTGAGAAGGTGAAATGGAGAGGAGGGCAACGTCTCAAACGATTTTGCTTGAGAGGCTGCCCTACACATCAATTCTGGCTCAGAGTTTCTGGCCGTTGTTGATGATGGTGGTCGATGCCGGGACTGCATTTACGACGGTTTGAAGCGCCATGCAGGCTTTCTCACTCGCCTCCACCAAAGAGGCAATCAGAGATGGGTCTTCTTGCGATTCGATGATGATGACTGTCTCGACGCCTTTTGAAACACCAAGCATGTCCGAGCCTTCTTCAGCGGTCATTCCCGGAATTCTGGACTGGAACTTCATTTTCTGCTCCAGCTTGATGGAGGAGATGTTCAGCTTCCGGGACTGAGCCAACCCATGCACATGCGTGAGCAGGCAGAAGCCAATACCCGCGGCCAGGTAAGACAATGGTGCGGGAGCTGTATCCGTGCCGCCAATGGATGAGCCTTCGTCGCAGAGAACTTCAAAAGCGCCAAAGCCAGGGACGTTGGGCTGGACCACACCGGTCTTGACCAAGCCGTCGCCTGTGAGCTCTGCGAGGAAATCAACCTCAAGCTCCATGCCGTCTTTCGACTTTTTGATTTTGTTTAAGCTGATGTGCTGGGGCGTTGGCATGGCCGCTGCCCGGGTCACGATGGGATGTGTCACAGTGTTATTATCAAGCATCTCTACCTCCGTAAGTGTACGATACTGTACCGTACACTTAGCAGATAAAAATCACTTTCGTCAAGCATGACTGTTTTCAGCTGGTCGGCGCTGGCTGAGATCAAGCGCCATATGCTTTCATGAAATCATGCACACATTGGCGAACATGATCTGAGATTTCCTGTAGAGTCGGTGCGGATTGAACGCCCAGCAGAAGAGCGAGGTGAGTGTCCTCGCGCAACATACCCATGAAGATGGCCGCTGCGTTTTCAGGATGTTCGATGGCGACGATGCCCAGACTGCTCGCCAGTTGGAGCTGCTGTGCAATGCTGGAGGTTGCCCGTTTGGGGCCAAGCTGGAAGAATGATTTGGTAATATGAGGAGCGCGACTGCCCTCACCTATCAACATGCGCCAAAGGCCCAGAGTTCTGTCATCATAGATGAGGGTCAGAACGGCCTTGCCAAAGACAAAAAGAATCTCTTCAAGCTCCTGACGGGAGCCACCATCTTCGTTTGAGTCGAGAGGTTTAATGGAGAGGACAGGCCCTTCAGACAGGTTGCTGACAATCTCTGCCAACATTGCTTCTTTGTTTTTGAAGTGTCTGTAGACTGTGGTTTTGGAGGCGCGGGCGCGTCTGACGATCTCATCCATCGAGGTGTTGGCATAGCCAAGTTCGATGATCGCGTCAGCTGCAATTTCTAAAAGCTCATTTTTCCGCTTTTCGCCGCGCGATACCTTTTTCTCTGATTCCATGCAGGTTTTCCGTCTCTCACGTGGGTACGATACCGTATCTTACACTAAGCTCTAGTGAGTTTGGTGAGGAGAAACAAGATTGCAAGGGAATGGAATGTGGAGGCGTTCAGCTGACATCACGGCGAAGCATGATGTTGAGAGCCGGATTTGGGGAGGGTCGTATTCTGTAGAGGGGCGTTTTGGCTGAATGGACGCCTGATGGCTATCTCATTGTTGGTTTATTGATGTCTGGGCCAAATTCCAGACAAAAAAAAGAGCGCATTGCTGCGCTCTTTTTCACTGAACAGCTCGAATTATACGGTTTCGAGGTTTACAGCGCTCTGACGGCCATCACGACCAGCTTCCAGTTCGTAAGTTACGTCCTGGCCATCAGCCAGAGTAGACAGACCGGAGCGCTCTACTGCAGAGATGTGAACAAATACGTCTTTGCTTCCATCTTCAGGTGCAATAAAACCGAAACCTTTAGTGCTGTTGAACCATTTCACGGTGCCTTTAGCCATCGTGATATCTCCTAGTTAGTGTGCCGCTGCGACATGCAGATGGCTTTGGTTGCGTCAGGGCGAAATCGAGTGCACTGACGCCTAAAAAGGAGACAGGGTGTCGATAGTCTTAACGTAGAGACGGCATTCCACATATTGACTGATAAGTAAAGATCCAGCTTTCCATTTGATGCCTGTAGAACCAATTTTTTTAAATTCTCTGTGTTTTTACTGAGTCAAATCCTAACTTATTCCCTGATGTTTTCACAAAACGCATAAAAGTTGAGGGAAAACCCGATGTTAGGTCACCTTGTGGTTGCATTGCGGGTTTTGCCGATATTCGCGCAAATATTCCTCACTATGTGAAAAAAATTCCATGAACATGCTCTAAGCGCTTGCAATAGGGAGTGGTCCGAGATAGTGACCGCCCCCAAGCTTTTAAGTTCCTCTCGGATTTTGAAACCTCCAAGATGCTGTTGTCTGCTTACTTTGTTCCCCTGTGAATAAAGATGCAGGCGTCGATCACCTTTGATTCTCCGATCTGTGTGTGTTTATCGGACAATTGAAGATGGGTCCTGCTCTTCTGATCTGGCTGGCGCGACTGTTTATGCGTTCCGCGACTTTCAGCAGATGGCAGGATTGGGTCTTTGAGCAAGGTTGCGGCAACAGCCTTTCGCTCCCTCGTCCCTTTGTGATCGTACCCAGCACTCGTGGCAGGGATTCACTTGAGATCTCAGGAACCAAAAGCAAGGGTTGGATAGCACCGGCGCGTTGCGAGCACATGGCTCGACGGGTTTGACGCTATCTTCGTGTACTTAAGAGAAAGAGCGCCAGCGACAATAAGCCAAGCGCTCCAAGAAGAATAAAAAGAGATTGTCATGTTCCCGGAGTTACAATCCGAGCGCTTGATCCTACGCGATTTTCGCGAGGGTGATTTTGATATTCATAATGCGTCTTTGAACGATTTCGATGTGAGCAAGATGCTGACTGTCGTTCCGCATCCTTATACAAAGGATGATGGTGACTGGTGGTTTGACCATTGCCGCACGACACCTCACTGCGAAGAGATCAACTGGGTGATCGACAATGGCGAAGGCCTTGTCGGCGTCATCGGCATCCGCAATGTCTCGACAACACCGCACCTCGGTTACTGGCTGGCTAAATCCCAATGGGGTAAAGGTTATGCCAGTGAAGCGACCAACCTGGTTTGCGATTACGTGTTCAACCGGCTGAATGCGGCTGCGATGAACACTGGCCTGTTCACCATCAATCCGAAGTCTCTGAATGTGCTTCAGAAGAACGGGTTTGAGGTGACTGGCGAGACTAAAGAGAAGAACCGCGCACGTGGTGATCTTGAAATGGATTACACTACAGTTACGCTGACCCGGGACAGATGGACATCGATGCAGGCGATCGCCGCCTGACGGTCCAGTCTCTAAAGCAGCTTGTCTTTAGAGATTTGTTCTTGCGCATCTGAATTTTGAAAGGCTTGCGAATTGATGTTCGTGAGCCTTTTGGCTGTTCAGGGCAGTAAACCATAAATCAGGTTGCTTATTCTTTTCCGGAAAGCGCTAGACACTTTTCGGGAACACGCTTAAGCAATAAAATTAGCCAGATTTGCCGTTCCGCCCTTGGCGGGAGCGCAATAGGGCTTTATGACGTCCTCCAAAGAACGTCACAGGTGGACGAAAGAGAATAAAATGAAATTCCTCGATCAGGCAAAGATCTTTGTAAAGTCTGGTGATGGTGGCGCGGGCAGCGTCAGCTTCCGCCGTGAGAAATATGTTGCCGAAGGTGGACCCGACGGCGGTGATGGTGGCCGTGGTGGTGATGTATGGGTTGAGTGCGTTGATGGCCTCAACACACTGATCGACTATCGCTACGCACAGCACTACAAAGCAAAAATCGGCATGCATGGCATGGGCCGCAACAGAACCGGCGCCAAGGGCGACGATGTTGTGCTTCGTGTTCCTGTAGGCACTCAGATTCTTGAAGAAGACAACGAGACCGTTCAGGCGGACATGACCGAGATTGGTCAGCGCTTGTTGCTTCTGAAAGGTGGTAATGGCGGATTCGGTAACGCGCACTTCAAATCCTCAACCAACCAGGCACCGCGCCATGCGAACCCTGGTCTTGAAGGCGAAGAAAAGTGGATCTGGCTGCGGCTGAAGCTGATTGCGGATGCTGGACTTGTGGGTCTGCCAAACGCTGGCAAATCCACCTTCCTCTCCGCTGTATCAGCAGCACGCCCGAAAATTGCGGATTATCCGTTCACCACGCTGCACCCGAACCTGGGTGTATGTGAACTCGACAACCGCGGCTTTGTGCTCGCTGACATTCCGGGCCTCATTCGTGGTGCACACGAAGGTCATGGTCTTGGCGACCGTTTCCTTGGCCACGTGGAGCGGACGCGCGTTCTGTTGCATCTGGTGGATGGCTCTGGCGAAGAAGACCCGGCAGATTCTTACCGCACCATTCGCGGTGAGCTGGAAGCTTATGGCCATGGTTTGGATGAGAAGGCTGAGATTGTTTGTCTTTCCAAAGCAGATGCACTGACAGAAGAGCTGCGCGAAGAGCGCTTTAAGTCTCTTGAAGAAGCCTGCGGTCAGAAGCCTTTGATCATTTCGTCTGCCAGTGGTGAAAACATCGACACTGCTCAGCGCATGATCATTCGTGCAATTGACAAGGATAAGCAAGACGAGGCCAATGCCATTCCTTCTGATGGAATTGAGGAGTGGCGCCCGTAATGGCTCGAAGTCTGAGCGACTATAAGCGCATCACCGTCAAAATCGGCTCTGCCCTTCTGGTAGAAAAAGGCCGGTTGAAGCGTGAGTGGCTGGAATCGCTGGCAGATGACCTTCAGGCTCTTTCCGAAGCTGGGAAAGAAGTGCTGGTGGTCTCTTCCGGTTCCATTGCTCTTGGTCGTGGTGTGCTTGGTCTGCCAGCTGGTCCGCTCAAACTGGAGCAGGCGCAAGCCGCCGCTTCTGTGGGCCAGATTGCACTTGCTCAGGCGTATTCTGAAATTCTCGGTGCGCGTGGTTTAACGGCTGGCCAGATTCTGCTGACGCTCGGCGACACGGAAGAGCGTCGCCGTTACCTCAATGCGCGCGAGACGATTGGCACTCTGCTGAAGATGGGCGCTGTCCCGATCATCAATGAGAATGACAGCGTTGCGACCTCTGAGATCCGCTATGGCGATAACGACCGTCTGGGCGCCCGTGTGGCGACTATGGCGAGTGCGGATCTTCTTGTGCTGCTGTCTGATGTGGACGGGCTTTACACCGCCGCTCCGCAGACAGATCCTGATGCCATTTTCCTGCCTGAGGTTCCTCAGGTGACGCAGGAGATTGAGGCTATGGCCGGTGCGCCGGGAACGGCCTTCTCCTCCGGTGGCATGAAGACCAAGATTGATGCGGCTAAGATTGCGCAGAGCGCAGGTACGTCCATGATCATTGCCAGTGGCAAGACCATGAACCCGCTTAACGCAATTGAAAATGGCGCACGGGCAACATGGTTCCCTGCTCCATCCTCACCCGCCCGTGCCCGCAAAACGTGGATCAGCGGTCACCTGAAGCCGCATGGCACCATTCAGCTGGATGCAGGCGCACTGAAAGCTGTGAAGGCGGGTAAGAGCCTGCTGCCAGCAGGGGTGACCAAAGTGGATGGCACATTCACACGTGGTGATGCTGTGCGTATTATAGATGCGGACGGGCATGATGTGGGTCGCGGCCTTGTGGCCTATGATTACGGTGAGGCCTCTCTCATCATCGGGCGCAACAGCAAAGAAATTGAAGCCATTGTCGGCTATCCGGGACGGGCAGAAATGGTCCATACGGACGACCTTGTGCTCTCTACATCTGATTTGGACAATTCATAGAAACTGTTTAGGTTGACCAAGTTCAACCAGTGATGACTTAAGGGTTTTGCAGATGCTGAATACTTCTGAAGTGGCAAATGCGGACAACACCGATGTTCGCGACCTGATGGCAACTCTTGGCAAAAAGGCACGCGCTGCTGCACGTACTCTAGCCATTGCCCCCACAAGCCAGAAGAACAAAGGCCTAGAAGCGATGGCAGCTGCCGTTCGCTCTGCAACCCCTGAGATCCTCAAAGCGAATGCGATTGATCTTGAGAGCATGCAGGCCAATGGTCAGCTGGCATCCTTTATTGATCGCGGCACATTGAACGAAGAGCGCATTGAAGCCATTGCCTGCGCGCTGGAAGACATTGCCAAACTGGACGACCCTGTCGGTTCTACGATTGCAGACTGGAAGCGCCCGAACGGTCTGGACATCTCCCGTGTCCGCACGCCTCTTGGTGTAATTGGCGTAATCTACGAGAGCCGCCCGAACGTGACTGCGGATGCCGGAGCATTGTGCCTGAAGGCTGGTAATGCTGTTGTGCTGCGCGGCGGATCAGACACTATCAATTCCAACCTTGCTATCTATAAAGCTTTGCAGGCTGGCCTTGCAGACGCCGGATTGCCGGTAGATGCCATACAGATTGTGCCGGTGAAAGACCGTGCTGCTGTTGGTGAAATGCTGAAAGGCCTGGACGGTAATCTTGATGTAATCATTCCACGTGGTGGCAAGAGCCTTGTTGCCCGTGTTCAGGATGAGGCACGTGTGCCTGTGTTTGCGCATCTGGAGGGTCTGGTTCATATCTTCATCGATAAGAAGGCCGATCTGGATAAGGCGATTGAAATCACCATCAACTCCAAGATGCGCCGGACGGGCATTTGTGGTGCTGCCGAGACGCTGCTGGTTGATGAAGCTGTGGCAGCAACCATTTTGCCGCCAATTCTTGCTGCTCTTCAACAGAAGGGCTGCCAGATACGCGGTGATGAAGACGTCATGATGCTTTGCCCAACCGCTTCTGAGGCGACTGATGACGACTGGTCGACTGAATATCTGGATGCGATCATCTCTGTGAAGATTGTTGGCGGCTTGGAAAATGCGATTGAACATATCGGGATCTACGGTTCCAATCACACGGACTGCATCATCACAGAAGACCAGATTGCGGCCCGCAAATTCCTTGCAGAAGTGGACTCGGCTATCGTTCTTCACAATGCATCCACACAGTTTGCGGATGGTGGTGAGTTTGGCATGGGCGCCGAAATAGGCATCGCAACTGGCCGTATGCATGCGCGCGGACCAGTTGGTGTGGAACAGCTGACCAGCTTCAAATACGTGGTTCGCGGGAACGGCCAAACGCGTCCATGACGAACCCCGACCCCAAAATGTGCGATAGCCACGGCAAGCTTGGGATTGTGCAACCAGACTGGATGCGCCTTCCCTATGCTGCACCGTGCAATCGCATTGGTTTGTTTGGCGGGTCGTTTAATCCCCCACATCCTGGCCATCTTATGGTGGCGGAGACGGCGTTGCGGCGCTTGAACCTGCATCAGATCTGGTGGTTGGTCACGCCCGGAAACCCGCTGAAGTCTCACCGAAACCTCGCGCCCCTGGAAGAACGTGTTGCCGCCGCGCAGGCTTTGGCACGGCACCCACGCATGAAGGTGACGGCCTATGAGAAGGTGCTTGGCACCTCTTACACGGCAAGTACTGTGGAGCAATTAAAGCTGCGCAGACCGCATCTGAATTTTGTCTGGGTTATGGGTGCAGACAATCTCTCCAATTTTCACCATTGGCAAAACTGGCAGAGCATTATAGAAGGGGTGCCTGTGGCAATTGTTGACCGGCCTAAAGCGACCCTTTCGTCTCTTTCCGCTCAAGTTTGCCAAAGGTATGCCTTTGCTCAATTAAAAGAAAAAAGTGCAGACCAACTGCCTGAGTGCAAAGCCCCGTGCTGGACCATTTTACGTGGTCCGCTGGATGAAACCTCTTCCACCCTCCTGAGGAATAGAGGACACACCCCAGGGTAACTTTACGCTTTTTACGGCAAGTAGTGTCTTGAAAATGCCATAGGGACCTGAGTATTCTTCTTGACGGAAGGCTTGAGTTTGTGCATTTCAGGCTTTTCGACCGGCAGAGTACTGCTTTCTCTAACCATGGCGAGGGCTCTTAAGCTGACCATGACAACTCAACATGAAGGGACGGACACCATCGCTCCTCTTCAACCGCATGATCCCACCAATGAGGGGGACGTGCTTGCACTGATCCTCAACAGCCTGGAGAATTCCAAGGCTGAGGATATCGTATCTCTAGATCTTACAGGCAAATCTGCTCTGGCTGATCACATGGTTGTGGCTTCTGGCCGCTCTCATCGCCATGTGGGTGCTGTTGCCGACTACCTGCTCCGTGATCTGAAAGATGCTGGCTACGGTAACGCTCGCGTTGAGGGCATGCCGCATTGTGACTGGGTGCTCATCGACATCGGTGATGCAATCATTCACATTTTCCGCCCAGAAGTCCGCAGTTTCTACAATGTAGAAAAAATGTGGTCTGCGGATAGCTCTGCACCGACGCAGTTCATCGGATAGTATCAGTGCTTCTTTGAAGCACTGACTATTACACCAGTCAATTCTCTGCCCCTTTGGGGGAATGAGGGAGTCTGGGCAAATGCCGCTGATGCAGATGCTGCTCCATCTGCATGAGATCTTTTTGCGGGTCACTACGATCTAATCCCGGAGACTTTATGAAAGTCACGATTGCCTGCGTCGGCAAAATGAAAGCTGGCGCGGAAAAGGACATGCTTGAACGCTATCTGGACCGAGCCCGCAAAGCTGGCCGCTCCGTTGGCATTACTTCTGTGTCTGTGGTGGAATTTTCAGAAAGTCGGGCTGCCCGTACGAGTGATCGAAAAGACGAAGAAGCGCAACTGTTGCTCAATGCGCTTCCTTCCGGTGCGATCCTGATTGCACTGGATGAGCACGGCAAGGCACTTTCCAGCGAAGCCTTTGCCAAAAAAGTTGGCGGTTGGGCCGATCAGGGTATTTCGGATATGGTGCTCGCCATTGGCGGTGCCGACGGCCACGGCCAGGCGCTGCTGCAACGCGCAGACCTGAAGCTCGCTCTGGGCTCCATGACATGGCCTCACCAACTCGTCCGCATCCTGTGCGGCGAGCAAATCTACCGCGCTATCACGATACTGACTGGGCATCCCTATCATCGCGCGTGAATGGTGCGGAGGTTACCTCTCTTTAACAATACAAAACCCCCACTAATTTGGTTGTTAATGGGAAAACACATCCTACATGTCTGTCTAAGTTGGCGGAATATTATTAATCAAGCATGTATCTTATGCTTAGATCAGAAGTAAATTTTTGTATGCTTACACAATTACTTGACCGCTCCATACACCTTAAGCCATTCGGCTTGAAGAGAATATTTCCTAAAATGGAGGGACGCAGCTTTTCTGAGCATAGAGATAAATACGACACTACTACACTTTTTTATGATGTTTTCAGATCGCATGATTGTCAGCACATAATTCTTATCGGTCCTAAACCAATTGGATATGAGAAAGAGCTCTCTGCTGCGAAGTTCTTTCTTGAAGGCAAAAAACTGAAAGTAAAACAGAGGAAACTAAAGCGGGTCCATGAAATTTGGATCAAGGTTCCAGTGGACAAAGAAATTACCTCTCTCGTAATGGAAATGAACAATGTCCAGGTTGAGCTAAAAGTGGCGCAAGAAACCTCCTCGCGTTTCAAAGGAAAGCGCGTACTTTCAACTTTGTGCGTAGACACTCCAATTCCGTGGATTTTAGACTGGATAAAATTTCATGTAGTAAATCATGGCGCAAATGCTGTTGTACTATTCGAGAATAGTATTGACCTTGAACACGCACAAAATATTCATCGTGCCATTGAAGACGCTGACTTAGATATTGAACATGAGATAGTTCACGCCCCATTTAAATATGGGCCACCATATCCTCATGAAATCAAATTCCTGCAAAGATCAATACTACAGCTAGTTCGTTGGAAATACGTACAGACTTCAGAAGCACTGTTGTTCTGTGACATTGATGAACTTATCATCTGCGACGATAGGCAGTCCATTTTTGATCATGTCAAAAAGAGCTTCCTTGGATATTACATGCTTCGTGGAACCTGGATTGAGCCCGCAACTCAACTTGCGCCTGAAAAACTAGCATCAATCGAAAACCGTCGTCACTTCATGTTCCAGTACACAAGCAATCCCCCCTCGAAAACAAATCCCAAATGGGTTGCTGTTCCTTCAAGGATACCTCGGGGTATGCAGTTCAAAGCTCACGGGATTAGGCCTGAGCCGAAGCATCAAGCTTTATTTCATCCATTCTTTTCTAGACTTAGACCTTTTCTCAAAGCAGGTAGGATGTGTCATTTCTGGTCAATCAACACCAGCTGGGCAAAGGATAGACAGAAAATCGAAGCTGTTGACCCTAAGAAACACGCACTACACAAAGACCTTAATGCGGCATGCATGGCGGCATTTTCCGACCCGCGCGAGACTGACTAATAAAGAAGATACAATCACTTATTGTTTCTTTCAAATAAGTAGCTGCATTCCGTTTGCCCCTTGAACCTCGCTCGGCTGAGGGTTCAGTGTAGATATTGATGTTTTTATTGGAAGTCGCTAAGCCTTCAACGTGGTTGACACTTCCTTAACGCTGTCTGGAGCATTATCCTCGGCGTTAACTTTGGGGCTGCGTGCCTGTTGTTTTGCAGGGTTGGTCTACGTCGATATTTTAGTATTAAGGTCAGCGTTTTGCTCTGCGCTGCACTTTGGGAGTTCAGTTGTTGCGTCTTAGGGGAAACCTGATCCTCCGATTGGTGACAAGCTTTGCCTTGTTTTTTGCGGTAGCGCTTGTTCTGCCGCTGCAAAGTACTGCGCAAAAACTGACGAACGTTTCCTTTAAAATTGAAGATGGCAAGATTGATCCCGAAGATCCGGCTGCGATTGCCCTGCTCCAAAAAAAGGAACGGGAAAAAGAGCTTCGCAGCCTGAATGAGAATATCTCCCTCTCCAAAGAAAAACGTGAAGAAATTCAGAGATCCATTCGTGCGCTGGAGCGTGATGGCGAGAGCCTGAGCGGAGAGTTGATCCGTACCGGTGAGCGCATGAAGAAACTGGAAAACCAGTTGGAAGCCACTGAAGCGCGTTTGGGCCGGCATAGAAAAAATGAGCAATCTGTCCGGGCGTCATTGAATGAACGTAAAGATGTTTTAGCTGAAGTTTTAAGCGCTTTGCAACGGATCGGTCATCGCCCGCCGCCAGCAATGGTCGTGCGTCCTCAGGATGCTCTTGGTGCGGTACGCAGTGCGATCCTGCTCAACTCAATCATGCCAGAAGTGCGGATTGAGGCGGAAGCACTGGCGAGTGATCTTGCTGAATTGTCTCGGCTTCGAGCAAAAATTGAAGCAGAGCGCAACCGGGTTCGAAGTGGTGCAATACAGATGGCTGAAGAGCGTCATCGTGTTGAATTGCTTTTAGAAAAGAAGAAGGCAGCACGGCAGGAGAGCCTTGCAGCGCTGGAAGCCGAGAAGGCTCGCGCCAGGGAACTAGCCGAAAAGGCAACCTCTTTGAAAGAGTTGCTTGCTAACCTTGAAAGAGAAGTGGATAGCAGCCGTCGTGCGGCAGAAGCAGCGCGACTTGCGGACATTGAGCGGCAAAACCGGATCGCCTCCGGTGATCCGTTTGCTGATCCGAGCCGATTGAAACCGGTTGTTGCTTTTTCGGATACCCTTGGGCTTTTGCCTGATCCGGTGTCTGGAACGCTCCTGCAAGACTTTGGGGTTGCAGATGGTTTTGGCAACGTAACAACTGGCCAATCCATTGCGACACGCCCGAATGCCCAGGTCACCTCCCCCACTGATGGTTGGGTGGTGTATGCAGGGGATTTCCGCTCTTACGGGCAGATGGTAATTGTTAATGCAGGCGGCGGATACCATGTCCTTATGTCCGGGCTGGACGATGTCATGGTGGAGTTAGGGCAGTTTATTCTAGCTGGAGAGCCAATCGCTAAAATGGGAGAAACGCGCCTCGCAAGCGCTAATAACCTTAATTTTAGTTTGGACCAGCCGGTTTTATATGTAGAATTCAGGAAAGACGGCACTGCAATCGACCCCAACCCATGGTGGTCACGCGCCGAAAACGAAAAGGTTCGCGGATGATACGGAAAGCATCGCTTTTGTTGGTTGGCGTAGTCATGGGGGCTACGGCGGTCGTAACATATTCTCAGGCACCATTCAGATTTGCTGAACCAGCTTCTGCTGCGTCTCCTGATACCTACAATCAGCTTAATCTGTTTGGCGACGTGTTTGAACGTGTGCGCTCTGATTATGTAGAGGAGCCAGCTGACTCCAAGCTGATCGAGACCGCTATCAACGGCATGCTCACCAGCCTTGATCCGCACTCCAGCTATCTGCCTCCAAAGAGCTTCCGCGATATGCAGGTGCAGACCCGCGGCGAGTTTGGTGGCCTTGGTATTGAAGTGACCATGGAAGACGGCCTTGTGAAGGTTGTTGCTCCTATCGACGACACTCCGGCTTACAAAGCAGGCGTACAGGCAGGTGACCTGATTACCCATCTTGATGGGGAACAGGTTATGGGCCTTACCTTGAATGAGGCTGTCGAAAAAATGCGCGGTCTGGTGAACACAGACATCGTCATTACAGTGCGTCGTGAAGGTATCAACGAACCAACCGATATCACCATCACCCGTGATGTGATCCGCATTCGCTCTGTTCGCTGGAACAAAGAAGACGACATCGGTTACATCCGCATCACGCAGTTTAACGAACAGACCTTTGATGGCCTGGAAAACGCTGTTGATGAGCTGACTGCTGAAATCGGCGAAGATAACCTGAAGGGCTTTGTGCTGGATCTGCGCAACAACCCAGGCGGTTTGCTGGATCAGGCGATTGCTGTTTCTGATGCGTTCCTGAACCGTGGTGAAATTGTTTCTACCCGTGGCCGTAATGCTGAAGAGACCCAGCGCTATAACGCTCGCAATGGTGACCTGACTGAAGGCGCGCCTGTGATCGTTCTGGTAAATGGCGGTTCTGCGTCAGCTTCCGAGATTGTAGCTGGTGCTCTGCAGGATCATCGCCGCGCAACTATTCTGGGCACACGTTCCTTCGGTAAAGGTTCTGTACAGACCATCATTCCACTTGGTGCGAATGGTGCGATCCGTCTGACAACTGCTCGTTATTACACACCGTCTGGCAACTCCATTCAGGCTAAGGGTATCCGCCCTGACATCATTTCCTTGCAGGAACTGCCTGATGAGCTGAAAGGCCGTGCTGAAACCAAAGGCGAAGCAGGTCTGCGTGGTCACCTTCAGGCTGAAGAAGGCGACGAGGGTTCTGGCAGTCAGGCTTATGTGCCACAGGACAAAGACAAAGATGTGCAGCTGAACCTGGCAAAATCCCTGCTCCGCGGCGAGAAGACTGATGCAGCCTTCCCACCAAGTGCAGACAGTGCAGCAAACGAATCCAAATAATTCAGAGTATCGAGCGCTTCATCCGGAGCGCTCGATTTCTATCTATTTGTTTTCAGGCATATACCTCTCCGAAAACCGGTAGCCACATTTCGGGGATATGCTATAAAGTGATTAAGGACGCCGCGCTAAACCTTCGTTTGGCGCGGCGGAATTTTATGACAGGGTGGGGGCACCAATGGTTAGGAGCGATTTGACAGCTCCGCTTGGAATGAACAAGCGTCGGAGCATCGGGCGATTGCCGCTCGGCCTGATTGGTGTCGCCATCATGACTGTTATTTTCACCACCGGCTTTATCTGGATCGGCATTGTTGATGACCCCAACGGTGGCGAGCCGATGGCGACTATCGAGCTTTCCAGCGCTCTTGATGGTGTTGCTCCCAGTGATATCGAGATTGTTGATCTACCGGATGGTTCTCAACTGGCCCAGATTGGGTCTGACCAGTTTAATGCCAATGGTTTTGGACAGGATGGCAGCTATCGTCCCTCTCGTCCGGCAGGCGCAAACGCGCAGGATCAGGCCAGTGGACCTACATCACTCGTCGACTTGGCCCGGCGTGTTGATTATGAGGGGCTGGATGGTGGCTTCTCAAGCGAGTCGCTTTCTACCGACCCAATTGATCAGCTACTCGAGCCCAACAAGTTCGGCTCCCTTCCCAAGATCTCTGCTGAGGGTATTCGACCGCTTGATGCCTATGCACGGCGGCCTAACCCTGCAGCGCTGACACAGGCGCGGATTGCTATTTTAATCAATGGTATCGGGCTTAACTCCGATATGACGCTCAAGGCCATTGAGGATCTCCCGGCTGACATCTCTTTGGGGCTTTCTCCATATGGTGATGACATCAACAGCTGGATGAAATCCGCACGCCTTTCCGGGCATGAAGTGCTTCTTCAAGCTCCAATGGAGCCGTTTGATTATCCTGACAACGACGCTGGCCCGCAAAGCCTGTTGACCAATCTGGACAGGAAGCAGAACGAGGAGCGCCTCTCCTGGGTTCTTGGGCAGACCAGCAATTATGTAGGGCTTGTCAATTTCATGGGCGACCGTTTCACCTCTAACGAGACCCGTATGAGTGAGTTCCTCAGCAAGGTTCGTGATCGTGGCCTGATGTATGTTGATGACGGTTCGTCTCCCCGCTCAAGAGCAAGCGAGGTTGCCGGGACGCAGAAAGTGCCATTTGTGCAGGCTGATCTGGTTCTGGACCAGAACCTGAGCGCCGAAGCCATTGGTACACAGTTGCTGGAATTGGAAACAATTGCTCGTCAACGCGGCATTGCCGTCGCAACTGCGACTGCTTTCCCTGTTACGTTAAATGCTTTGGAGGCGTGGTCACAGCGGCTGGAGGAGCGCGGTCTTTCTCTCGTTCCAATCAGCTCTGCTATCAATTCCACACGCTAGAGCCTGTTGCGTTCATATGAACTCACGCATCATGCTCCAATCTTTCTTCTGCGCGTAGTCCCGAAAGATAGCTCCGGTTTTCGGGACTACGTACTCAACTCTCTTTATTGGACCAGACATGACCGATTACAGCGCTCTTCCTTTTCGCCCTTGTGTTGGCATCATGCTTATCAATAGGGATGGGCTTGTCTGGGCCGGCAAACGCTATGGTGACAAACAGCCTATTCCTGAAGAGTTTGCCTGGCAGATGCCACAGGGTGGCCTGGACAAAGGGGAAGACCCGCTGGAAGCTGCGAGACGTGAGCTTTATGAAGAGACCTCTGTGAAGTCCATCACACTGCTGGCTGAAGCGCCTGACTGGTTCTCCTACGATTTTCCTGAGGAGATTCAACGCCAAGTGCGCAAGGCTAAGTATCGCGGCCAAACACAACGCTGGTTTGCATTCGGCTTTGATGGTGATGACAGCGAAATCAACATCCTGACTCCACCTGACGGGCATGCGCAGGAGTTTTGTGAGTGGCGCTGGGAAAAAGCCGAGAACCTTGCCGGCCTTGTGATCCCGTTCAAGCACCAAGTCTATCTGGATGTGGTTGAAGCGTTCTCTGAGTTCACAAGCTGATACGGCTTGGAGATGTTGTACCATCTCGCCAGTGTGGTTTTCTAATACGTAGAATATCGGCAACCATCAGGTTTTGCTTAGCGCATACATTTGGAATGCGCTAAGCAGCTCACGTGAAGAACTTTTTTCGGGCTTCCTGTTCGATCGCATGCCGGAGTTGCAGGTCTGCTAGTTTTGCCATTTCGGATTTCCAGTCTGGCGTGCCTTCAGCTTTTTGAACAACAAGCCGCTGAGCATCTATCTCTTTCTTCAATTCAATCTCGCGCGGTACAGCCCCGGCATCAGCCATGATCCTCATGCCTGCAGCTGTATCAAGAGAACCAGGTGCACGCGCTGGCAGCGGCTTACCCTCTCCTTCAAGATTATTCAGCTGCCCTTCTGCTTGTGCTTTCAGGATTTGCCGCTCTGCAAGATTTTTAAAACCCATGATCTGTACTCATTTTCCTTTGAGATTACCTGAAAATCTGTAGGGTAGACGTAAGTCAGAACGCGATATTTGTCAATTTTATTGACAATAAAACGAATTAAAACATGTAAATCAAATGCTTAAAAAACCAGAATCCAAACCCGAAATGCTTTATGCTGGCATTCAGATGACCCGACCGTTGCTCCGTACCATCAGCAATCGGGTTGAGGCGGATCTTGAAGGAACCGACCTTACTGTCGGTCAGCGTGCTATGCTGGAAGCTACGCTTGCTTTGGAGCAGGCAACAGCGCCGCAACTCACTGATTTTCTGCAGCTGAAGCGCCAATTTGTGGCCAAGGTCCTCAAAGAATTGCTGGACAAGGAGCAAGTGGCACAGGTGAGCAATCCGCGGCACAAGCGCTCCGTGTTTTATTGTTTGACACCATCAGGCAAAGCGCTGATTAAAAAAGTTCGCAAGGCCGAGATGAAACGGATAGAAGAGTTCGCGAAGGTATTTTCCGAGGAAGAGGTGGAAACCTATTATCGCATGCAGTGCGTTTTGAATGACGCATTGTCCAAGCGCTCTTAGGATCCACGAGTTTAAAGATGCGCGATTGATTGCGGTATGCTGAGATTGGATTGAGATATGAGCAGGTTCTGGAGCCCGATTGTCCAAAAACTGGAGCCCTACATCCCAGGGGAACAACCGAAGCAACAGACCTTTATCAAACTGAATACCAATGAGAACCCATGGGGGCCCTCTCCGCGTGCTTTGGAAGCAATTGCTGCGGCCACAGGCGATGCCTTACGGTTGTATCCTGACCCGTCTGCTTCTGACCTGAGAGCGAGTATTGCATCCTCTCTTCAGCTGACCTCTGACCATATCTTTGCAGGTAATGGCAGTGACGAGGTGTTGGCACATGCGTTTCATGCCTTCTTCAGCGGGAAAGAGCCAATTCTCTTTCCGGAGATCACCTACGCGTTCTACCCAACCTATTGTAAGCTTTACTCGATTGAACATCAGCTGATGCCTCTCGGCAGTGACTTCCGTATCAATCCCAGCGACTTTGCCGGGACTTGTGGTGGTGTCGTCATCGCAAATCCGAATGCGCCAACCGGTCTTGCCATGCCATTGGAGGATATCGAAGCAATCCTCAAAGCAAACCCGGATGTGGTGGTTCTTGTTGATGAGGCTTACATCGATTTTGGAGGGCAAAGCGCGGTTCAGCTTGTGCCAGATTATGACAACTTGCTGGTGGTGCAGACTTTCTCAAAGTCTCGCAGCCTTGCAGGAATGCGTGTTGGGTTTGCCGTGGGGCAACCGCATTTGATTGAGGGATTGCACAGGGTCAAGGACAGCTTCAACTCCTATCCCCTCGACAGGCTTTCACTTGCAGGCGCGCTTGCTGCCTGGGAGGACACGGAGTGGTTTGAAAAGACACGCGACCAGATTGTTGTAGATAGAGAGAAGCTCACCGAGAACCTTCAGGCGCTCAACTTTACGGTGTTGCCATCTTCGACAAACTTCATTTTCGCCTCTCACGCGCATGTTCCGGCGGAGCGGTTACATGCCGATTTGAGAGATCACGGCATTCTGGTTCGATACTTCAAGAAAGAGCGGATCAACGACTGGCTGCGTATTTCTATCGGAACCTCTGAAGAATGTACCACACTGGTGAAAGTGCTTCGGACGATGCTCTGAATATATTTTGTTATTTTACAGGGTGTTAGGTTTGAATGTCCTGCTCCTGTCGTGGTCATGGCGGCTGTTTGTCGTGGTGTTTTATTTAAGAAGCTTCCAGATTGCTCCTAGTTGAAGAACAGGAATTTTTCCGTGATTGTCAGAAAATTACGCATCGAAAAAGGGCTCTCTCAGGAACAGCTCGCACACATGGCAGGTATCAGCACGCGGACACTGCAGCGTATTGAGCGCGGCGCGAATGCGAGCCCCGAAACCCTGAAATGCATTGCTTCTGCTCTGGACACGGATTTTGGTGATCTCAGGAAGGAACAGGACATGCCCTCAGCATCCAATGGAATTTTGCCCGAGCTTTCCGGCAGGGAACAAGAAGCTATGGAGTATGTGCGGGACATACGAAGCTTTTACATGAACCTGATCCAGTACGCCGTTGTGATCACAGCTTTGGCAGTGCTGAACCTGCTCACATCGCCAGGTTACCTCTGGTTCCTGTGGGTTGCTTTTGGGTTTGGCATCGGCCTTGTTGCTCATGGTTTGAGTGTGTTCGAGGTCATCAATCCATTTGGTGGTGATTGGGAAAAGCGTCAGATAAAGAAACAGCTGAGGCAGCGGCAGTAGCCGCTGTTATTCCAACACCGGCTCCCAATTCTGCTCTTTCGCCAGAATACCGAGCAAGCACAGCTCGATAGCGCTGGCCAGCGTATCCTCAAAGTTCATCTTCAGATGAGCCAGTTCAGGATGTTCCAGCGCTGCCAATGAATTTTTGCGGTCTGCTTTCATCGGCCAAAGCCCTGCAACAATTGTAAAAACGTACTGGACTGCCGCAAGAGCTCCTGCCTCACTCATGTGTGGAAGGGCAGCGGTCAGTATCTCTGCCATCTGTCGGTGGCGATGCAGGAACTGCAGCTTCGCTTCTACAATGCGCTGTGTTGAGAGATTGTGCTCCAGAATTGGCGAAAGCTGGCTGACCAATAAACACAGGCGTGGATGGGTGAAGCACACCTTGGCCCAGAGCTTTGCAATACCTTTGAGATCTCGTTGGCTTTTAGGCTCACTCAGGGACTTTTCGAAGTCGGCAATCATGAGATCTGCCTCTTCCTGAAGCAGCGCGACAAGAATTTGCTCCCGGCTTTCATAGTATCGATAGAGACTGGATTTTGCGAGGCCGACCTCCCGCGCAACTGCGGAAAGGCTCGTGTTTTCAATACCTTCTCTATCCATCAAGATGCGCGTTGATGTGAGGATCATCTTCTCTCGTTCAGCAAAATGTTCTGCTGTCCGCGCACGCTTATAAGCCTTTGATTTTTCGCTCATATTCTCAATCACTCTTCGGCACATCATATAAACGACCAATGGTCGGTTATTGACTCTCACAAACTCTCCAAATAAACTACCGATGTTCTGTTATTTTGACAATCTCAGGAGAGATACTTTGCAACAACAGCCAAATAATAAAAACAGTCAAGACCTTACAGGCAAAACGGCTGTGGTTACGGGCGGTAATGTGGGTCTCGGTTTTCAATCTGCATTGGAATTAGCTGAGAGCGGTGCACACGTGGTGATTGCTTGCCGGTCCGTTGAAAAAGGCGAGACAGCAATGGCAAGGATTCACCAAAAGGTGAGCTCTGCTTCGCTGGAAGTGATACCGCTTGATCTGACCGACCGGGACAGCATTCACCAGTTTGCTCAGGTTTTCAGCAGCAAGCATGGCCGACTGGATATTCTGCTCAGCAATGCAGGTGTCGTGAACCTGAAAGAGCTGGCGCGCACCAAAGAAGGTTGGGAAATGCACTTCGCAACCAACCATCTAGGGCACTTTCTTTTGACTGGTTTGTTGTTTGAAACGCTCGTTGCAACACCTGATGCACGCGTGGTGACCGTTTCCAGTGGTGCATACAAAGCTGCAAAAATGAACTTTGATGACCTGCATTGGGAAAACCGCCCATATGCACGGATTGGTAGCTACGCAGAGAGTAAGCTTGCCAATCTCCTGTTCATGTCTGCTTTGCAACGCCGATTTGATGCGGCTGGCTCATCCGCTAAGTCTATGTCTGCTCATCCCGGTCTTGCGGCGACAGAGCGGCAACAATCTATTGGCATTGGCGGATGGTTGTCCCGTGTAATGGCACGACCAGTCTCATTTGGCGCTCGCCCTCAGATGATGGCAGCCACAGCTCCTGACCTTCCAGCCTGCACCTTCCTCGGTCCGCGCTTTGGCATGTGGGGTTCCCCAAGCCCAATCAAGCTTTCCGGCCTAGCTATTGACGAAAAGGTGCAAGAGAAACTCTGGGCTATTTCGGAGGAACTCACTGAGTTTCAGTATCCCAAAGCCACCGAAAATGCCTGAGGGTGTGGCACCCTAGGAAGAGGTGCCCTGATCCCATTCAGCTTTAACCGTTTCGCTCTGCTCATTAGAGAGCGCTGCTGACTTGTGCTTATTGTACTCGTCAGCAGAGACAAGTTGGACCAAAGCCCAGACGGCTGTGGCGCGGACGGTTTCATCTTCGTCTTGCAGGTGGTTTAGCACGTGGGGGATGAGTTTTTCTTCTGCGCTGTTGCCTGCTGCGATGAGGCAGTTGCGGATGAAGCGGTTGCGGCCAATGCGCTTGACAGGGGAACCAGAGAAGAACTTGCGGAAGGTTGGATCGTCCATTTGCAGCAGATCTGCAAGAGCCGGTTCCATCAGGTCTTCGCGGGCCTGTAATTTGGCCTCACTGGCGGACTGGGCAAACTTGTTCCAAGGGCAAACGGAAAGACAGTCATCACAACCATAGATGCGGTTGCCAATTGGTTTGCGGAATTCCAGTGGGATCGGGCCGTGGTGCTCGATGGTCAGATAGGAAATGCAGCGGTTAGCATCTACTTGATACGGCGCTGGGAAAGCCTTCGTCGGGCAAACTGTGAGGCAGCGTTTGCAGTTGCCACAATGGTCGACTTCCGGCTCATCCAATGGCAAGTCCAGTGTTGAGAAAATCGCCCCGAGGAAAAACCAGGAGCCAAGCTCCCTGGACACGAGATTTGAGTGCTTGCCTTGCCAGCCGAGCCCAGCGGAATGAGCCAGAGGTTTTTCCATTACCGGGGCCGTGTCCACAAACACCTTTACATCCCCACCGCCTTTGGAAACCAATAGGCTGGCCAGCTCTTTCATTTTGCCTTTGACGATGTCGTGATAATCGCGATTGCGAGCATAGACCGAAATGTGCGCTTTATCTGGCTTGTCGCGCATTTCCATGGGGTCGAGGTCAGGCCCATAATTCATCGCCAGCATGACAACAGAGCGAGCTTCCGGCCATAGCTCTAACGGGCTTGAACGCCGGACTTCGGTTTCCGGCATCCATTCCATTGTGGCGTGATAACCCTGCTCAATGAAGTGATGCAGGCGCTCTGGCGCAAGTGGGATTGCATCCGCTGAGGTGATGCGGATGTCATCGAACCCGACTGCACGTGCGCGTTTGATCAGATCCGCCTTGACGCGTGCAGCTTGCTTCTCCGTCAACTGAGTGTCTGAATGAGATTTTAGAAGTCCAGATCCGCGTAGGTCTTTGCTGCTGGCATGCCGAGCATCTTGTCCGCCAGAATTGGGCGGAAGCTCGGACGAGATTTCATCCGTGCGTACCAGCTCTTCACGTTTTCGTCCTCGGACCATGGAACTTCACCAAGATAGTCTGCACAGGAGAGAAGACTTGCTGCAGCCAGATCAGCGAATGTGAGCCGATCACCAGCCAGCCACTTTCGTGTCGCAGCAAGGTATCCGATGTAGCGCAAGTGGTTCAGCATATTGACCCGTGCAATCCGAAGAATGCTTGAGTCTGGCTGTCCGCCACCCTGGCTATCCGGCATCTCCTGTTTGTAAATGCGTTCTTGCACGATGTAGCCAATAACCTCACCGAGGAATTTTTGCAAAAACCAAGAGACGAGACGACGCGTTTCTGCACGTGCTTCAGGATGATCCGGCAACAAGCGGCTGTTAGGAATCGCATAGCCGCGAGTTTCGTCCAAGTATTCCATGATAACCATGGGCCCGCACACAGCAGGGCCATCATTTTCCTTCAGAACGGG
This sequence comes from Pseudovibrio sp. W74, assembly GCF_001623085.1. Taxonomy (NCBI): domain Bacteria; kingdom Pseudomonadati; phylum Pseudomonadota; class Alphaproteobacteria; order Hyphomicrobiales; family Stappiaceae; genus Pseudovibrio; species Pseudovibrio sp. W74. The sequence goes on along the minus strand of NZ_LMCJ01000017.1, from coordinate 235,118 downwards.
GAGCGTTCCTGCTGGGTTCATCATGAGGAAGTCGTGACGACGTGCCCAAGGGTACTCCGTCTGACATTCAAACGGAGTTCCATATTCTCCGAGCGCTAAGCGTGCGAAGCGCGATTCAGGAGAGAAAGGATGATGATAGAGCTTGAGCATTGTTCTGATTTATGAGCAAACCTGTAACTAAAAGGTTGCTATAGAAACGTAATTTGTCTCAAAAGAGTCTTGAGACGGTAAACCATACGAAAACACGGGGACAACCTCACCAATGTCATCTGGGGAAAATTCGTGGAGACCATCGTTTAATGACAACTGAAAGTATCGTCGGCGCATTACTGCTCGGCATCATTGAAGGCCTGACTGAATTCATCCCAGTTTCCTCCACAGGGCATCTGCTGCTGATCGGGCATTTTATCGGGTTTAAAAGTGAAGGTCGCGCCTTTGAGGTGATGATCCAACTTGGAGCTATTGCAGCTATCCTGACTGTCTACTTCACACGGCTCACAAGAATTGCAGTTGCACTGCCAACAAGTGCAAAAGCGCGGCATTTCACACTTGGCGTTCTGCTTGCTTTTCTGCCTGCTGCAGCGATTGGCGCACTGGCCTACGATTTCATCAAAGCGGTTTTGTTTGAAACTCCCGCTCTGGTCTGCGTGACGCTGATTTTCGGTGGCATCATCATGCTGCTGGTTGATAAAATGCCTTTGCAAGCGCGCTATACCAACGTGGAAGACTACCCACTTTCGCTTTACATCAAGATCGGCTTTGCTCAGTGCATGGCTATGATCCCCGGCGTATCTCGTAGTGGCGCTACGATTGTCGCTTCCTTGCTGATGGGCACGGACAAGCGGTCTGCGGCGGAGTTTTCATTCTTCCTTGCAATGCCGACCATGGTTGGTGCGTTTGTTTTTGATTTTCTGAAGAACAAGGACGCCTTGGGGCAGGATGACTGGACCCTGATTATCATCGGGCTCGTCTCTTCCTTCATTGCCGGTTTCTTCGTTGTACGCAGCTTGTTGGATTATGTTTCCAGGCACGGCTTCGCTCTGTTCGGCTGGTGGCGCATCATTGTAGGCGGGCTTGGACTGTTGGGGCTCATCCTCACTCAGAGCTAACCGCAGCTACAAATCACCTTCAAAGCGTCGCAAACATGCGGCGCTTTTTTATTTCAGATCAGAAGCCGGGGTATGTTTGAAGCTGTACCCTTTGTTCAACCATTCCTGAAACCTGTTCTGTGTGTCGGGATCGCTGAGCTCGTAATGAGTAACCAGTCCAGATTTTGGAATATCCTGATCTTTACGCAGCAAGGCCATGTCCAGTGTTTGACAGTTGGTGTGATAAAGCTCGACGGATCCTTTGTCCGTCTTTTGAAGATAGGCGGTATGAGAGATGTGGCCCGTTTTATCATCAACAAAATTGAGAACACCAGACTCTTCCACTTTGGTGTGGTCAAACTCTTTTTCGACTGTTTCGGGAGATACGCCCATTAGTTTTGGATATCCTTCCGGGTAGCCATTTACCTTGTTCTCCCCCATCAGGCTCGATCGCAAAAACTCTGGCAGGTTGCCCTCTATGACACCGACTTTCATTGCCGCGTTGTAGCAAACCTGCGGGCGCCAGCTCTCTCTCTTTTTATCATAGTCAGCAGTAAGGCTACCCTGAAGCTTTTCATCGCCCATACGTTTGCTTTCAGGCTTGCTTGCTTCCGCTGAATCCAGCCAATCCATCTCTTTACGGAGCTTTTGAAGGGCTTTGTTGCCTGGCTTCAGTGCCTTGTTGACATCATCAATATTGCGGGCCTGAACGCATGCTTCTGCGTGGGCGAGCTCCTTGTTTACATCCTCACAAGCTGATGTGAACTTGTTAAGCTTTTTAGCATTGGCCTTACTAAAATAAGCACGCTTCACAAACTCGCCCTTACGGTCTGCATGTTCATTGTATTCTTCTCGCAGACCGCCCACTTCATCGGACAGTTCAGAGAGCGTTCTTTCTGCATCATTGATCAGTTCTGAGTGTTCCGAAACGCACTTTTGCAAGAGAGAGACGGTAGAGATAACAGCATTCTCATTCTTGTCATGGATCGCAGCCAGAGCCGCCTTGAGAGCGGATTGAGTCGCTTTATCGCATTTTTTGAAAGATGAATTCAGTGCCTTATAATTTCTCAGAATGTCACTTTTAGCATTTAGTTCAGAAATAGAATGCTCTAGCTGAGAAAAGTCCGCAGGTAAGGCAGCTTCAGCTGATGCTTCGCCTGTCTCTGCACCTTCTGCACCTTCTGCACCGCCTGCATTGATACGCAGGAGTTTAAACATATCCTCTGTCCATCGATGCTCTTCTGGGGTCAAGTCGGTCAGCGGCATGATCTCATTCCAGTTTTGAAAGCTCTACTGCTAAGGAAACTACTTAGTATCGAACAATATGCGCTAGTATGATGAAGGCAGGACGGCTTTTAGAACTGGTGGTGAACATATGCTTATGCAGCACCTGTGAGCTTAGGTTAAAATTGAATGAGCCGCTCCATTGAGGTTGCGACTACGCAAATCACAGTCGTCTCAGGCACGAAAAAACCCCGCCAGAGGCGGGGCTTTGTGGCTTAAAATCTAAAAATCACTATGACTTAGCAGGTCTTTTTGCATCGTACTGCCCATGTGGGCGGAACTTATCGAGATACGTTGGTAGAATTGCTTCCATGGAATGCGGCTCAATGCCAAGCCCTTCAAAAGTACGCTTCTCCGACTGGGCTTCCTTGCTTACAACGTTATCGCTCTTCAGCAGATTGACCTGATCAACTGTCAACATTGGCTTTGGCAGCATCTGCATGAACTTTGCCTGAATACGGGCAATCAGGAACGGCAAAGTAACCAGCATGCGTTTGCGATGAATGACCTGCATCAGCAGCTGCAAGCATTCCTTAAAGGTCGCGACCTGAGGGCCGCCTAGCTCGTAAATTTTGCCAGCTTCAGCCTTGCCCTCGATGGCATTCGCAATAGCGAGCGCAACATCACCCACATAAACAGGCTGGAATTTGGTGTGACCGCCGCCAATCAGAGGCAATACCGGGAAGAGCTGCGCCATACTGCCGAAGCGGTTGAAGAAATCATCTTCGGGGCCAAATACAATGGACGGACGGAAGATGACGGCATCTGGCATTGCATCCAGAACGGCCTTTTCGCCTGCAGCTTTTGTTCTTGCATAAACAGCCGGGCTATTTTCGTCCGCGCCAATTGCAGAAACGTGCACCAGATTATCAATGCCCTGCTCTTTGCAGACCTCGGCCACTGTTGCAGGGCCTTTTGCCTGAACACTGTCAAACTTCTGAGCACCACTCTCATAGAGAATACCCACAAGGTTGATGACTGCGCAGGCGCCTTCAACGGCGCGCTCGACAGATTTTTTGTTACGCACGCTCGCAGCGACAGGCATGATTTGCCCAACAGCCCCCAGCGGCTGCAAATGCTCTGCAAGGTCAGGATGACGAACAGCGGCGCGGACGCTGTATCCGCGCTCTGCTAAGATCCTGATAACGTGACGACCAATAAATCCTGACCCGCCAAAAACGGTTATAAGTTTCCCGTTAAGCGCTTGCGCCATTTTCATCCACCTTTGCCAAAATTTTGCAGGTACGCGTATTAGCGCGCATAACCCTCAAAAAAGCTATAATTCATGGGATGTTAATACGCTCAAGGTTTTGGGATGTGAAGGCACTCTGTGGAGAAATTAAAACTCTTTGCAAATGTGTGATTGACAATCTCAACCCAGATCACTAGAACCCAGCCTCACAGAGCGGCGCTGCCAAGCAGCAACCCTCTGAAAGAAAAAGATGATATGCCCAGATGGCGGAATTGGTAGACGCGCTAGCTTCAGGTGCTAGTGCCCGCAAGGGCGTGGAGGTTCGAGTCCTCTTCTGGGCACCATCTTTTCTTCACAAAGCTCTCCCTAAAAATTACAGAGTAACTTGACCGTTTGGTGTAGAAGAGACAAAACACGTCTCATGTACCAAATCGCGCTTATTCTTCGAGAGCAACAATGACAATCAGATATCACAAGAACGATCTTCCAGACCTTTCCAACTATGCTTCAGCTGACGCTGTTGCAGTAGACTCCGAGACTCTAGGTCTGAACCCACACCGGGATCGGTTGTGCGTTGTACAGCTTTCTTCTGGCGACGGCTCTGCTGACGTGGTGCAGATTGAGCGCGGCCAGCTGGTTGCTCCTAATTTGCAAGCGCTGTTTGAAGATGAAAGCAAGCCAAAGATTTTTCACTTTGCCCGCTTTGATGTTGCCATATTGAAAGAGTATCTGGACATTTCCGTTTCTCCGGTCTGGTGCACAAAAATCGCTTCCAAGCTCGTGCGCACCTACACAGACCGTCACGGACTGAAAGATCTCTGCCGCGAGTTGATTGGTGTTGACCTTTCCAAACAGCAGCAGAGCTCTGATTGGGCAGCTGAAAAGCTGACAGATGCACAGCTGGCCTATGCTGCATCAGATGTTCTGCACCTTCATAAGCTTAAAGAACGCCTTGAATTTATGCTGGAACGTGAAGAGCGTACCGAAATTGCGCAGAAGTGCTTCGAATTTCTGCCGACACGCGCGCAGCTTGACCTTGCAGGATGGCCTGAGAACGATATTTTCGCACATTCTTAAGTGAAACTCGAGTTTTCTACCAGTATTTGCGGTTTAATGGGCTTCAGCATTTGTAATTTGTTGAAGCCCCCCCATTTAGGCAGCTAGTGTGTACTTACTGCTTCCTTTCGGGTTTTTACCTGAAAATTTGCGTATCAACGGAAGCGGCTTGTGCCTGTAAGATACTGGTTACTCACTGTACGAGAGACCGGAAAATGGCAACCGGACAGCGATCCCCGTCTACATCGCGTCCAGAATGTTCCAGGACTATGAATGACAACAATGGAAAACATGCCCAAAGAGTTTGCGAATGAAGCGCAAACACGGCTTGAAAAAGCGCGCAAATCTGCGCGTCGACATTCCATTCTCGTTCGCATTCTACGATTTGCTCTTCCTGCTGGCGGATTACTGATCGCCGCTGGTGTGATTGGCATGATCGTTTTCCAGAACATTCTTGCCGGACTGAGCATTGGAGATATCAGCCTGACAACCGAAGGACTGGTCATGTCTAACCCTCATCTGTCGGGAAATGATGGTGATCGTTCATACAACGTTCAGGCGGATCGGGCTATTCAGCGTATCACAAACCCGCAAGTGATTGATTTGGAGAATATTGTGGCCGAAATCACAATAGCTCCCGGGGAAACTGTTAGTATCACCTCTCGAAACGGGACGTTTGATACAGAGATGGAAACCCTGAATCTCACCAATGGGATTACGGTCGCGTACAGTAAAGGCTATTCCGCAGAATTTGAGTATCTCGATATCGATATGAAGACAGGTACAATCCAGACCAACGATACAGTTGATGTCATGTCTGATGGTGGCTATATCGATGCTGGATCTATGGAATTTGATCAGAAAAACAATGTTTTGAATTTTCGCCGGGGCGTCAAGATGAAGCTTCTGCCCTGGGCACTGGAGAACGGTCAATGATTAACCGGATGAGAATATTCTCTCTATCTTGTCTTATGGCATTCGGGCTGGCTGGAATGGCCCACGCACAAACGTTCTCCGATTCATTTGCCGGATTTGGTTCTAACAATAAAGAACCTATTGAGATTGAAGCGACTAACCTTCAGGTTCGTGACAAAGACAAAAGCGCTATCTTCAGCGGCAATGTTGTTGTTACCCAAGGTGAAACCAAGCTGGAAACCCAGCGCTTGATCGTGTTTTATGCTGGCTCTATGGCCAATGGCACAGCGGATGGCCAGGCTGTCCAACAGTCCATTTCCCGTCTTGAAGCAAAAGGTAAGGTTCTGATTTCCTCTAAGGATCAGGTCGCAACCGGTGACGATGCCAGCTTTGATATGGACAAGCAGGTTGTTGTGATGACCGGTAAGCGCGTTGTTCTCAGCCAGGGACCAAACGTAATTGTTGGCAAGCGCCTTGTGATCAACCTGGAGACAGGCAAAGCGAACCTGGATTCCAGCGAAACTGGCGGTAACACCGGTCGTGTGCGGATGCTTTTGCAGCCAAACAGCCTTGAAAATAAGAACTAAAGCAAAATAGGCCACGCTCTTGAGTGCACACCCAATTGATCCTCAGATCCCAACGCACCAGCCAGAAGGCATCAAGTACGCCGACCCATCAGAGGCGGTGCTTGAAGTTGATGGCATCGGCAAGAGTTACGGACGTCGTCAGGTTGTCAAACATGTCAGCTTGAATGTGCGGCGTGGCGAAGCTGTGGGACTGCTGGGTCCAAACGGAGCTGGTAAGACAACCTGCTTTTATATGATCACCGGTCTTATTCGTCCGGATCATGGTTCAATTCGCCTCGACAACTTCGACATGACGCAGCTGCCAATGTACCGCCGTGCGCGTCTGGGTGTTGGTTATCTGCCTCAGGAAGCCTCGATTTTCCGTGGTCTCTCTGTTGAAGACAACATTCGTGCTGTTCTGGAAGTGGTGGAGCCGAACAAGAAGCGTCGTGAGGAAGATCTCGACTCGCTCCTGACCGAATTTGGTGTCACACACCTGCGTAAATCACCAAGTATCGCACTCAGTGGTGGTGAGCGCCGTCGCGTTGAGATTGCACGCGCTTTGGCAACTCGCCCGTCCTTTATGCTGCTTGATGAGCCGTTTGCGGGTATTGACCCGATCGCGGTGGGTGACATTCAGCAGCTCGTACGTCATTTGACCCAACGTGGCATCGGCGTGCTGATTACAGACCACAACGTTCGTGAAACGCTTGGGCTGATTGACCGCGCATATATTATCGCGGCAGGTGAAGTTCTGACAGAAGGCAAGCCACATCAGATCGTTGCAGATCCGGATGTAAGGCGTTTGTATCTCGGGGAACAGTTCACTCTTTGATTTCCAACCTATGCCGAATTGCGTAGAAGAGTGTTGCAGGCTAGCTTGCAGCACTTGGAGGACGAAACAACTCTATGGCAATCGGTCCAAAATTAGAATTCAGACAAAGCCAACAGCTTGTCATGACGCCGCAACTGATGCAGGCGATCAAGCTGTTGCAGCTGTCGAATGTGGACCTGATTGCACACGTTAATAGTGAGTTGGAAAGTAACCCCTTTCTAGAGCGAGATGACAGCCCGGATGGTGCTGGACCCGCTGGAGAGACCTCCAATTCAGAAAGTACTCCAGAAGCTGACAGTGGCCCTGCAGAGATGCAGGAGGGGGATTGGCTCAATAACGAGCTGGAAACAACTCCGGAAGCAATATCGAGCAATCTGGATTCTGAACTCTCTAACGTCTTCCCTGATGATAACGGCGAGCACCAGGCCGTTGATCCGGTTCAGCAGAAGGCGGATAACTGGCAAGCACCGAGCCACAGCACTTCCTCAGGAGCCTCTGACTACAATCTTGAAGCGTTTGTCGCCGCAGAAATCTCCCTGAGTGAGCATCTTCAGGAACAGCTCGGTTTTGTGCTCACGAACCCAGCCGATGTTCTGATCGCTCATCAACTCGTCGATTGCATCGATGAAAATGGCTATCTGCGCATTGACGGTGCTGAGATGTCTGAGCGCCTCGGGGTTTCGGAGCGAGATCTGGAGCGGGTTATTCTTACTTTGCAGGCGCTTGATCCGGTTGGTGTGTTTGCGCGTGATTTGTCTGAGTGCCTAAAACTGCAACTCAAAGAAAAAGACCGCTACGACCCTGCCATGCAGGCGCTGGTCGAGAACATTGAGTTGCTGGCTTTGCATGACCTCGTAAAGCTCAAACGTATTTGCAAAGTGGATGATGAAGACCTCAAGGACATGATCCTTGAGATCAAAGAGCTCAATCCGAAGCCTGGCGCTGCATTCAATACCGAAATTACCCAGCCAATTGTGCCAGATGCATTTGTTCGGCCTGCTTCAGATGGAGGCTGGACCGTTGAGCTCAACACAGAGAGCCTGCCTAAGGTTCTGGTGAGCCAGAGTTACTACTCCGAGATTTCTCAGGGCTCCAGAAACGATAAGGAACTGGCGTACTTCACCGATAGCCTGCAGACCGCAAACTGGCTGGTCAAAAGCCTTGATCAGCGGGCGCGGACAATTCTGAAGGTGTCCTCTGAGATTGTTCGTCAACAGGACGGTTTTCTTACTTATGGTGTACAGCACCTTCGGCCAATGAATCTGCGCGTTGTGGCAGACGCCATTGGCATGCATGAATCCACCGTCAGCCGTGTCACATCCAACAAATACATCGCTACGCCACGTGGCATTTTCGAGCTGAAATACTTTTTTTCTGCCGCAATTGCCTCTTCTGAGGGCGGTGAATCGCACTCAGCGGAATCAGTACGCTATCGAGTTAAGCAACTTATTGACGCCGAAGATCCGAAGAAGATTCTTTCAGATGACGCTCTTGTGAAAATTTTGAAAGACGACGGTGTGGATATAGCGCGACGAACTGTAGCTAAGTATCGGGAAGCATTAAAGATTCCGAGCTCAGTTCAGCGTCGGAGAGAAAAGAAAAGCTTAGCCTAACCCACTGATATTTCTCATGGTTTCAATGAGACATAATAGGGTCCCGATCAGTTAATAACCTCTATAGGATGTTTTTCTGTTCTCATAGATTTTTATAAGAACTCGAAAACAGTAGCACTTTAAACTTAGCTGGTCCAAACTACATGTGTTGAAGGGTTCTTTGCTCTTTGGCTGAAGAACCTGTCAGCGAATAAGTCGACACAACATAAGAGGTTCCCATGACAATTAGAATTTCGGGGAGGAACGTGGACATTGGTGACGCAACCAGGACACACGTCGAAGACCGGATTTCCGATGCACTGGATAAATATTTCCCAGGAGCATACACGGGTCATGTGACAATCGCTCGCGAAGGCTCAGGCTTCCGATCCGACTGCACAGTCCACCTCAGCACGGGAGTTGTGCTTCAGGTTTCGGGTGACAGTCAGGATCCGCGACAAAGTTTCGACAAAGCAGCCGAACGCATTGAGAAAAGGCTAAGGCGCTACAACAGAAAGTTAAACGACCACCACACAAATGGCCTCCCTGCAGAGTGGGAAACATACGGCGCAACATCGTATGTTCTTGCTGATCCTGAGCAGGAAGAAGAGGTACCCGCCGACTACAGCCCACTTGTGGTTGCAGAAACTGAAGCGAAAGTGAAAACACTGACTGTCGGAATGGCAGTTATGGAGCTAGATTTAAGTGAAGCTCCCGTTGTAGTGTTCCGCAACGCTGGTAATGGTGAGGTAAATGTCGTATTCCGTCGTCACGATGGAAACGTTGGCTGGATTGATCCAAATCTCGCTAACGGGGCTGCTCCTAACTGATAATCATGGTCATCACGACCCTGTACAAAGCCGGTTTTCACCGGCTTTGTATTTTGCATGGACACGGATCAAGGAATGGATCTGAACGAACTTCTTCGTCCTGAGGCTGTCATTGCCAACCTCAAGGCAAACAGCAAGAAACAAGCCCTGCAGGAACTTGCAGAACGGGCCTCTGAGATTTGCGGAGAAACTGAGCGCGATATCTTTGATACGCTGCTGCAACGCGAACGTCTCGGCTCTACAGGTGTCGGAAACGGCATTGCAATTCCGCATGGAAAAATCGTGGACCTTGACGGGTTACACGGCCTGTTTGCGCGACTGGACAAACCGATCGAGTTCGACAGCTTGGATGACCAGCCTGTTGATCTGATCTTTGTTTTGCTTGCGCCAGAAGGCGCTGGAGCGGACCACTTGAAAGCTCTGGCACGTGTTGCACGACTTTTGAGGGATTCTGATGTTGCAAGCAAGCTGCGCGCAACAACAGATGCTGCTGCAATTTATTCTATTCTGACCCACCCACAGGCTTCGCCTAACGCAGCCTGAGGCACGTCAGCTCAAAAACAAAAAAGCCTGGATCGGACGCATTCCAATCCAGGCTTTTTCTTTGCCTAATTCACTGGGTCTGAAGAGTTTTTCTACGCTGTGAAACGCTGTCTTTCTCTATTACTCCCTCTGAGAGCTCCCAGTAATTGGTTTAGTGGACGCTCAAAGCTTCCAGATCATTCTCAATTGCGTTTGCAATTGCTGCATTGCGTGTATCAGTCAGAACCAGTGGTGTTCCGTCAGCAGCCAAAAGAGCCCAAGCAGGAAGGTCTGCATCCTGCAGCTCTGCATCAGGGAACATCTTCTTCAGATCATTTGGAGAAACGCGCCTAACATAGGCGACTTCACCAGCTCCGAGTTCTTCAAAATTTTCGTACGGGTCGTCGGCCAGCACAGAAGGGGCGCGTGTCATCGCCTTCTCCTTGAGAGTTACTAGAGCAGGCTGCGCATGTTTTCGCTTCAAGCTCTAAGTCTTTATTGTCGCGCGCATCTTTGCCCAAAAATCGATTTTCCGCTTTCCGGAGATACGCTTCAATATTCAGATCAGCGCGAAGAAAGGATTGCTCCTTTAATTCAGTCCCCCGCCGAGATTTCAATCCGGCGAACGATACGCTCTGGCTCAGGACGAGCAAGATCAATAGACAACAGACCATCTCGCAGGTCTGCCCCTAAAATCTCAATGCCTTCGGCCAACACAAATGCGCGTTGGAACTGTCGTGCAGCTATACCCCTGTGTAGGTATTGGCGAGTTTTGTCTTCTTGTTGGCGACCACGGATTACCAATTGGCTTTCCTCAACAGAAACATCCAGTTGGTCACGTGTGAAGCCAGCAACCGCAAGCGTGATGCGGATGACTTCACCTTTCTCTTCAGTGGCAACGAGGCGTTCAATATTGTAGGGTGGGTAGCCGTCATTGGCTGCTTTGCTCACCCTGTCCAATACGCGCTCAATATCATCGAACCCCAACATAAATGGGCTCGAAAACGCAGATACTCGCGTCATAATCCAAGTCCTTCTTCAAGCGACCCAGCTCCAGACCCTCATTAGGCATCCGGTGTGAGAGCATCTCGCCCTCGGTCTTTCCTCTGGAATATGGCGGTTAGCGGCGAAGGTTTCAAGTTAACTTAATGATACTCAATTAATTCTCCCGGATCGCAACGGCATTCTCAGGCCCCACGACAAGCTTGGGTGGTAAACTCGCAGGACTTTAAACAGTGCGACCTTGAGCCTTTGGTCTGTTTGGTCCTTCGGTTCGCTTCTCTGCTGCCATGCCGGGAATGACAGGTTTACGTCCCCCTTAAGAAATCGTAGCGTCTGCTTTTGGAGAAAGTTGCTTCAAGGGGAGTGATAGGAATGGATATTGCTGAGGTAGATAACTCACGTGCCACTTTGATGGTGAAGGCTTATCCGTTTGCGCTGATCGCTATCAGCCTGCTCATCAACTTGTTCGTCTTCGGCATTAAACCGCTCGTCATCACTCTTCCCTCTCCAGAAGCAATCGAAGCCTTGATCATCGCTGCGGTCCTGCTTCTTGGCAATCATACCTGGCTGATGACTGTCACTGAGCTCACGCGCGCTAAGCATGATCTGGCGACAACACCAGAAGAATGGGAGCAGAAAGGCGGGCGTCCGTCTTCAATTGCTCAGGATGCTCGTGACGCGCTGGAACGTCGTCACAATGCTCATCGCAACACCACCGAGAACATGGTCTACTTTGTGCTGTTGGCAACTGTTGTGGCTGTCGTTTCGCCTGCCACTCTTATGGTGCAGGTTTGGATAGTTGGATTTGCCGTTGCCCGGCTTGGCTACACTTACAGCTATCTGTCAGCCCAAACCGGCCTACGAGGCTTGTTTATGAGCCTGAGCTTGCTCAGCCTTTATGGGATGGCCAGTTATCTCGTAATGGCGATGCTTGTTTGATCCTCAACGCCAAACAGAAAAGCCGGGGCAATGCCCCGACTTCTGCTTTTCACAGATCACCGTGAGCGAAATCGGTGGTCTGTGATTTTCGACGTCTCACAGGCTCACCAACTCACCAGCTCGCGAGTTCATCAAACTTCTCAATCTGATCCGGCTTGATCTGACCTTCCTCATCACGGCCAAGGAAGATTTTCAGATAACAGTTACCATCTGCATTCAGGAAATTGATGGACACCGCCAGCTTGGAGAAGAATGGGCGCTTCAAGAACATGATAGAGTGGCACGCATCTGCCTTGATATGGCCGGAGAAGCCGCCTTCTGTCTGCTTAAGATTATAGAACCCGCGCGCATAGCTGCCTTCCGGGAACGGACCTTTCACTTCAAAGATCATGTCTCCAGTGTTTGCGATGCTTGTGACGTTGCCCCAGGCAGGGATCGCCTTGATCACCTCGTCAAAACGTTCGCCTGAATGTTCACGCCACATTTCTTCTGGCAAGCAGCGGATTGTGTCAGCCATTGAGAGGCCGTGCTCCTTGGCAATGCTCTCCAGAATGCCTGCGGGGTTTTCTGCAAGTTTCTCTTTTAGCTCTGTGATTTGTGCGTTCATGCTGCCTCTTCCTGATAGGTTTTGGTTTCTGGCTGCAAGCTTGGGGAATGCAGCTTAAAGGCAGCCTTGAGATAAGTGAGAAGGGTTTGGTGCCAGAAGCGCCCTGCTGTGGTGAGGGAGATGAGCTCCTCACCCGCGATCAGGCCAGAGCACTGCCAGTTACTCAACAATGAGTCTATGGATTTGCGAAAACCACGGGCGCTGACTTCTGTGCGCTCCAGATGCCCGAGGTCGAGGCGCATCTCTTCTATTCCAGCAGCCAGGAAATTGAGGGGAGAAGACATTGGGTCGGTCCTGTGCAAACGCGACAATGGCTTCTCCCCCTCCTCCAGACACCGCATGTAGTCCACGATTCCTCCATGGATGCCGTAGGAATATCCGTTGATGTTGCCGCCTGCCCCGGAACCGAAGGCTAGGCAGTCCGCACCGGACTTGATCAATGTGTTGTAAAGATTGCGCTCGCGGGTCTGTCGGCCCCAATGACTGGAAGAGATCTGTTTCCAACCTTGGCGGTGCATGTACTCTAAACCCTCGCCGTACATGGCTCCCTGCTGCGGTAAGGTCGCTGCAGGATCACAAGCCCCCTTCTCAATCGCTTTTGAAAGGGGACTGCCGGGAAAGACTGCGAGTGTGTATAGATCGACACCATCCAAGCCCAGATCCACAACAGTTCTTAAATCATCACGCCAGATTTCTGCGGTTTGATAGGGCAGACCTAATATCAGGTCACAGACGATTGCAGCACGGTTACGGTCTCTCAGGCCTTCAAAAAAGCGGATTGCTTCTGATCCGCTCGCCTTACGACCCTGCCGCTTGCGGACTTTGGTGTTGAAGGATTGAACTCCAGTTGAAAAGCGGTTGGCACCTGCATCCAGACAGGCATCAATCTTGTCATCATCAAAGTGAAAGATGCGTCCCTCAACTGTGATCTCACAATCGGCTGAGAGAGGATAAAGTTCTCGGATACGACGTATCACTCTTGCAAGGTCATTGGCATGCAAAGCTGTCGGAGTGCCGCCGCCAAAATAAACGGCGTTGATTGGTGAGCTTTGAGAAGCGGTGGAAGATGCCTCCAGCTCAAGTTCTTTGATTAATGCATCAGCATATGGGGCTGAGTGTTCTTCATGCCATTTGTTGCGGTAGAACCCGCAGAACAAGCAATGGTTGGCGCAAAATGGGACATGCAAATACATGACGGCCATGCCTGACCGTTTGGGCTTTTGAATTTCCTGCCAAACAAGCTGGTGCTCCTCTTCCGATACAGCCTCACCAGCAGAGCCGAGCATATGGGCACCACGGCGCTCAAATGCATAGCGGAGAGGATCGTCTGTTTCCTGAGCGAAGAATTTTTCCAGCGCAGCTTTCATCGGTCAACCTAGCTTTGTTAATTTGGTTGGCTCGCAATGCGCTGGCTAAATATGAGTATTTACATCAAGTTTTGTTTTTGAGAAGAGAAGTTCGCTCATGTGCGATAAAATGGCACAGGTTTTCGACTGCATCTATGTGTACCACACAAAAAAGGCCCAGCAGATGCCGGGCCTTTTGAAAGTTCTATCTGAGCAGCGTTTAAGCTGTTTCGAGTGCGCCTTCCAGCTCGATACGTTTGCCGGATTTGGTGTCAAACGTGTGCAGCTTTTCTGGCTTTGCTGTCACTTTCAGGATCTGGCCTGGCTCGAAGTGCAGCTTACCAGGAGCACGAACAACAACATCAACGCTGCCTTCACCAATGGTGCCGTGAACGTAGCTCTCAGCGCCCACAGGCTCAACAACATGCACGGTCAGTGCAGTGTGCAGTCCGGAGTCGAACTTCTCGCTCAGCTCTTCAATGACCAAATCTTCCGGACGAACGCCGAGGATCAGGTCAGACAGATCTGTGTTCAGTTTCACGTCAACGGTTGCGCCATTGTCGAGTTTCCACTCATTGCCGCTCTTTGCCAGAGGCAGCAGGTTCATCGCAGGAGAGCCGATGAAGGTCGCAACGAATGTAGACGCTGGCTTTTCGTAGACATCAATCGGAGACCCGATCTGCTCTACAACACCGCCGCTGAGAACAACGAGGCGATCTGCCAGTGTCATTGCTTCAAGCTGATCGTGGGTCACGTACAGGCTTGTGGTGCCTAGTTCTTTCTGAAGCTTCTTGATCTCCATGCGCATCTGCACACGCAGCTTTGCATCAAGGTTAGACAGAGGCTCATCGAACAGGAACGCGGCAGGTTCGCGAACAATCGCGCGACCCATTGCAACACGCTGGCGCTGACCACCGGAAAGTTGACGTGGCCGACGATCAAGGAAATCTCCGATTTCCAGAATTTCAGCCGCTTTGCGAACGCGCTTTTCGATCTCATCCTTAGGGATGCTGCGGTTTTTCAGGCCATACGCGAGGTTGCCGTAAACGGTCATGTGCGGATAGAGCGCATAGTTCTGGAACACCATTGCGATGTCACGATCAGCGGGCTCTACATTGTTGACCAGGCGATCCCCGATGAACAGCTCACCATCTGTGATGGTTTCCAGACCTGCCACCATGCGCAGCAGAGTGGACTTACCGCAACCGGAAGGGCCGACGAGAACAATGAACTCACCATCCTTAATGTCGATGGAGATGCCTTTTACCGCTTCTACGTTGCCTGCGTAGATTTTGCGAAGGGTATTAAGTTGAATGCCTGCCATTTTTATTTCTCGCTTTCCACGAGCCCTTTAACAAACCAAGACTGGAAGATCACCACGATCAGAACAGGTGGAAGCATTGCAAGTACTGCAAGCGCCATTGCCTGGTTCGTATCTGGGATCTGCGCACCAATCCACACCTGCAGAATCTGCTTCATACCACGCACCAGCGTGAAGAGGCTTTCATCTGTGGTGATGAGTGTTGGCCAGAGGTATTGGTTCCAACCAAACACGAACATGATGATGAAGATTGCAGCAATCATGGTCTTGGAGAGTGGAACAAGAATGTCGATGAAGAACTTCAGCGGTCCTGCACCATCGATACGCGCAGCTTCAACCAGCTCATCCGGAACGGACTTAAAGAACTGGCGGAAGTAGAAAGTGCCTGTTGCAGACGCAATCAATGGGATGATCAGGCCTGAATAGGTGTTCGCCATACCGAGGCCCTGTACGATCTCGTAGGAAGGCAGAATGCGCACTTCCAGAGGTAGCAGCAGGGTGGAGAAGATGATCCAGAAGAAGAACGTTCCAAGCGGGAAACGGAAATACACGATTGCGTAAGCCGCGAGCATGGAAATGATGATCTTACCGAAGGCAAAGCCGAGGCCGAGAACCAAAGAGTTCCACAGCATAGTCAGACCAGTCACAGACTTGGTAAAACCGCCAGCTTCTGTCAACACCTGCTTATAAGTGTCAACGAAATGGCCGCCTGGAGAGAGCTGAAGGCCATCTTTGTAAATGGATACAGCATCATGACTGGACGTCATGAGTGCGTAGACAACTGGCACCAGCATAAAGAGGGCGCCGAGAACGAGGATCACGTGATCCCAAAACTGTGAGCGTTTCATCTATCCCTCCTTAACTGTAGTGCACGCGACGTTCGATCATGCGGAATTGAACCACAGTGAGAGCGAACACGAGTATCATCAAGATCACAGACTGTGCTGAGGACCCACCAAGGTCGTTTCCGCGGAAGCCATCAAGGAACACCTTATAAACGAGCGTTACAGGGTTGTTGCCTGGCTCACCCTTAAGCACCAGATCGATAATACCGAATGTATCAAAGAGCGCGTAAGTGATGTTGATGATCAGCAGGAAGAAGCTGGTTGGAGCCAACAGTGGGAAAGTCACAGTCCAGAAGCGACGTGAAGAAGATCTACAATCAACCGCAGCTGCTTCCTGAACGGATTTTGGAACACTCTGGAGACCAGAGAGGAAGAAGATGAAGTTGATCGGAATTTGCTTCCAAACCGCAATCACGGTCATAGCAAATGCAGTATCAAAATAGTTCACACCGATCTGCATGTTCCAACCAAGGGCGTGGGCAAGATCGTTGAGTGGGCCAATGTGCTGGTCAAACAGCATCACGCCTACAAGGCCTGCGACGGGAGGGGCGATCGCATAAACCCACATGAGCAGAGTGCGGTATGTGGAGGCGCCTTTGATAACGTTGTCTGCTTTGACTGCCAGCAAAAGAGCAATGCTGAGAGAAAAGAATGTCACCGCAGCTGAGAAGATCAGCGTGAACCATGCAGTTCTGCTGTACTCGCTCGCGGAAACAACATCTTTAAAGTTGTCTAGGCCAACAAAGGTGGAGCCGAAGCCAAACGGGTCTTCAAGATAGAAAGACGCCCTGATTGCTTCTGCGGCTGGCCACAGAAAGAAGACGCCAACAATTGCCAACTGCGGAAGCAGCAGCATGTATGGCATCAATGGATGTGAGAATTGAACTCGTTTCATGGACTGGCCTGGTCGCTGTTTTCGTTGTGGTGGCCGGTTGCTTAGCAAGCCTGACCGCTTGTTCAGAAAAGCTCACTGCGCTCTTTGACGCATGGGAACATTCTATTTCCAAAACAACCTGAGACCGGAGACACTTAAAAGCGTCTCCGGTCTTAGCGAAAGTCTCAATGCTAAGTCTTAGTTAGACGTCTTAGCAAAGCGAGCCAGAAGCTTGTTAGCTTCGTCTTCGATGGTCTGGAATGCGTCGTCTACGGATTTGTCACCGGAGAAGATTTTACCGTATTCACGGTTCATCACGTCACGCACCTGAACGTAGAAGCCCATGCGGTAACCCTTGGTGTTGTCTCCACCTGGCAGTGTCAGCTGCTTGATGCCGATTTCAGCTGCAGGTACGCGGTCGTAGTACCCATCCTTAGTTGCCAGCTCATATGCAGCGTTGGTGATTGGCACGTAACCAGTTTCCTGGTGCCAGTAGTACTGCATTTCTGCGGAAGTCAGGAAGGAGTAGAAGTTCGCAACACAGTCGTTTTCTGCTTTTGGCTTACCGGACATTGCGAAGAGTGCAGCGCCACCGATGAAGGTGTTGGTGCCTGTTTCGCTAACAGAAGCCCAATGAGGCAGGTAGGTTGCGGAGAATTTGAAGTCTGTGGATTTTGTCAGGCCACCGAAGGAACCTGAAGAACCGAGCCACATTGCAGCGGAACCGTCCTGGAATACCTTCTGGTTGTCACCCCAGCCAGTGCCGTAGTAACCGAACAGCTCAGCGTCGAGCCAGCCTTTAACCTTTGTGAAGTGCATTTTGATCGCATCGTTGTTCACGAGGATCTTAGTGCCTTTCGCGCCGTCGTAACCGTTGTTGTTGGTTGCGAATGGCAGGTTGTGGCGGGACATGAAGTTTTCGGTGAAGATCCATGGCAGGTGTGACTGTGCCAAAGGAATATAACCAGCAGCCTTCAGCTTAGGAGCGATCGCTTCGAACTCTTCCCAAGTCTTAGGAGCTTCAACGCCTACTTTCGCCAGTGCTTCTACGTTGTAGTAGAGGATCGGGGTAGAGGAGTTGAACGGCATGCCGATCATTTTGCCAGCTGCGTCAGCGTAGAAGTAACGAACACCAGCAATGTAATCTTCGATGTTGAATTCAACACCAGCGTCTTTCAGAAGGTCTTCAGCTGGAACAACTGCGCCCTTTGCACCGATGATGGTAGCGGAACCTGCATCAAATACCTGAAGAATGTTTGGCTGTTCGCCAGCACGGAATGCCGCAATACCAGCAGTCAAGGTTTCTTCGTAGTTACCTTTATAGACTGGGGTCAGCTGACACGCGTCCTGAGACGCATTGTATTTGGTGGAGATTTCGTTGACAACTTCACCCAGACGGCCGCCCATTGCGTGCCACCAGTTGATTTCTGTCGCAGCGAAAGATGCTGTTGAAGACATTGCGAGTGCTGCAAAGGTTGCGACACCAGTTGCTTTACGAAGAGTCATTTTTGTTGCCCCCCATTGGGAAAGTTGAAAAAATCTAACATGCGAAGCGGAGTTAACACCTGATCCATCGCAGTGACGATCCATCCCCTACGCCTCATCTGCGATATCACTTAGGTGTTTCACACTAGGATGACAGTTTCTTGAAGTTTCGATGAATTGCAATTGGATCTTCGTTTTTTTTCATAATTATCATGAGATTGTCATGTTTCGGAAAAGTGAAACCGATCCAAGGCGACTGTTTTTTATGCAATATTTTCTGCCGTTCAGCATGATTGAAGTGTCTAAAATTGGAAGTTTTGTTTCGAAAAAATTCGATACGAAAGATTTCGAATGTTGAGCATTATGCAAAAATTTGTCGGCTAATCACTTGATATAAAGGAGAAATACCTAGACGGCGAATAAAATCTATTTTTGCGCCTTGCACGTTTCTGCGGATGAGCTGTCTTAATGCTTTAAGGCGCAGTTTTTCGAATGCGAAAGGCGCTCAAACTTATCCACAGGCGCACTGTGTGCAACTCACCGAATGCAACTTCTAATGCAAAAGTTTGCATGCTCGAAAAGATGAAATGTATTCGTTTCAATCAAATAGAGTCATCTAATCGCGTTTTGTGACAGCACTGAAGGCGCGAAACTTACGCTCCACGCCCCCAAGTTGAGCTTCTTCAGACTGAAGATATGCCCCAAACTAGTTGGAGGGTAGCAATACTGCATCGACCACATGGATAATTCCATTATCTGCAGGAATATCGGCGCTGATCACGTTTGCCTTGTCGACTGTCACACCTGACGATGTTTTTGAGACGGAAAGTGTCTTGTCTCCAGAACCCTTGATTGTCTTCACATGAATTGTCCGGCCTGGAAGGTCAGTGGACGCGAGCTTTCGTGGCAGGACATGATAGCTCAGGACCGCGATCAACTGATCCTTGTTCTCAGGCTTCAGCAACATTTCTACTGTTCCATCCGGAAGAGCAGCAAACGCTTCATCGGTCGGAGCAAAGACCGTCAGATTTTCACCGTTCGCTAATGCGCCGTCCAAACCAGCGGCCTGAGCTGCAGCGATAAGGGTGTTAAACTGCCCTGCCCCTTGAGCTACTTCTACAATAGTTCCTGCATTAGCACTTACTGATCCAACAAGAACAAGCGAGCTTACAAAAGAAATCATAGATAAACGCATAGAACCCTCCACTCCCCAGAGATGTAAACCAGGGAATTACATTAGATTTGACTGCGACATCCTGCCGCGCACAAGTTCTTATACTGACCGGTATTGAAGGCAGATCACTCTGTTCTGAATTTTATTTTGTTTCCTCAAAAGCACGCAGCGCTTCATCTCGTGATTTTTTGAGATCAACGACTGGCAGCGGATACGTTTTTCCTAGGACAACACCTGCATCTTGCAGGATGTCCTTGGGAGCTCCCCATGGTTTGTAGAGGTATTTGTCCGGCAATTCTTTGAGCTCCGGGAGAAAGCGACGGGTGTAATCACCGTGGCCATCAAACTTCTCGCCCTGTAGCACGGGATTGAAGATACGGAAGTACGGGGCTGCATCTGCACCACAGCCAGCAATCCATTGCCAGCTTGCACAGTTGTTGGCGAGATCTGCATCCACCAGGCAATCCCAAAACCATGCCTCACCTGAGCGCCAATCCAGCAGCAGGTTCTTTACGAGGAACGAGCCGACGACCATCCGCAGGCGGTTATGCATATAACCGGTTTGCCACAACTCGCGCATACTTGCATCTACGATTGGGATACCCGTCTGCCCGTTTTGCCAAGCCAACAAGCGTTGGTCGTCAGAAACCCACGGAAAGCGATCGAATTTAGTATTGAGATTGTTTTGAGGAAGCGTTGGGTTATGGAACAGCAGGGAATAAGAGAACTCACGCCAGCCTAACTCGCTCCGGAAATGGTCAATGTCATGTGTCTCTTCGTGCATATTGAGCGCCCACCAGACTTGATTGGGCGAAATCTCTCCAAAATGCAGGTGAGGCGAAAGCCGTGAAGTATGCGTGAGAGCGGGGAAATTACGCCCCTCCTTGTAATTGGAGATACCGTCTTCGAGAAACGAATAGAGCCTGTTTTGTGCCGCCTGCTCTCCATGCTCCCAACAGTTGCTCAGTCGCGCTGACCATGGACGGTTGTCGATCAGTCCCAGGTCATCAAGAGACAGCGCTCCATTTGTACTCACCTGATGCAACTGCATAGGTTCAGGGGTAGGTATGGGCTTACGCGGCTCTGAAGCCTGCAGACAACCTTTACGATAAAACGGAGTGAAGACTTTGTATGGGTCACCATCTGGCTTTGCCACTTGCCATGGTTCCCAAAGAAGCGAACCGTTGAAGCTCTTAGCAGTTACGCCAGTCTCTTCCAACTCAGACTTCAGCTGTGCATCATGTTCTATGCGCCAGGGCTCGTAGCATCTGTTCCAGAAAACGCCCGTCCCTTCCGTCTCCTGAAGAAGGGTCTTGATAATGACAGATGGGTCACCACGCATTATCAACAGCTGCCCCTTCAAGCTTTTATTGAGAGCTTTTAAAGAATGGTGCAGCCAGTTCAGCGTCGCTCCACCATGTTCGCGCGCGCCTTTTTCGCCGTCAGTCAGGATGTAGAGTGGAATAACCGCGCCGGCTTCGCAGGCCGCAGTCAGAGCAGGATTATCACTCAAACGAAGATCCTGACGGAACCAATGGATAACAACGGGTGCAGTCATCGACAGCCTCTGCTCAAAAGAACCAGTTGCGGCAGATGTATAGCAATTTCCTTGCGTATCAATGGCGATAGAGCTTCAATTCTCATAGTGCGCAAAGCATCATTGCCGCGAGATTGGCTTTGTTTATCAAACACGTTCAAAAACGACGTAAAGTCAGCCCAAAACGTTGAGAGGACGATCAGGTATAAACTAAAAGCATTGTTGGGAGCTTTTTTGAAAGAGCCGGATATTCTTAGCTGAATTTTTTGGCAGAATGATTTTGGTGGAGCCTAGGAGGATCGAACTCCTGACCTCTTCGCTGCCAGCGAAGCGCTCTCCCAGCTGAGCTAAGGCCCCATACCATGTAGCATTTGAAACGGGCTTGGGTTGCCCTGCTACGCAATCTTCAAGGAAGGTGTGCATTTCTCGCGAAATACTAGACATTCTTCGCAGAACATCAGACATTTTTGTAAAATGTCTTTGGTGGAGCCTAGGAGGATCGAACTCCTGACCTCTTCGCTGCCAGCGAAGCGCTCTCCCAGCTGAGCTAAGGCCCCATCATTTCTTCCTTAGGCACTGAAACTTCAATGAAGTTTGTGTGCCGATGGAGGCGGAACATAGATGGGCCGCCCCCACATTTCAAGAGAATACTCTCTTAACAGCCTGCAGTTTCACAAGCTGTGGAAATTTTAGACTTCGTCGTCGTCGCGAGCCACAACGATGCCTGGTACGGCAGCGTCTTCATCATCTTCATCGTCGAGGAACACATCGGAGTCATCACCACTGATATCATCAGTGATCGTTTCATCTTCCAGCTCAGGAATATCTTCACCAGATGCTTCAGCGTCTGCTTCTTCCAGAGAAACCAGTTCTGCATCGTCTTTGACCAATGCTTCCTTAGCTTCTTCTTTCTGAACAGCTTTTACAGCCTTGGCTGTTTTTGCTGTCATGCCCAGATCAAACATGTCGCCGCACTTAGGACAGATGATCGGGTCACGTTTCAAATCGTAGTATTTAGCGCCACACGCCGCGCACAGGCGCTTGGTTCCGAGTTCCGGTCTTGCCACGGTTCTCACCTTTGTTTGTATCTCGTTGACGGCCCCCTTAGCCTCAGGTTGGCCATCATGTCAAAGATAAATCTTAGAAATCTACCCGAAGTCGTACATTCACTGCCGAAATTTCGCAATAGTTCAATGCGCCCTAGGGTGACTGTCTTTTTCTTCCGTGCTAGGAGGAACTAGTTTTTTAAGTCTCGCAACCCCGGAAATGAACATGTCCCATAATTCGTCACCGCAAATTGTGACCGCTCACAGCGGCTCTCCGCTCAATGGTCAAATCAAAGTTCCAGGTGACAAGTCTATCTCCCATCGTTCTCTGATGTTTGGCGCGTTGGCGCTTGGCAAAACCACCATCTCTGGCCTTCTCGAATCAGAAGATGTGATTGGCACAGCAAATGCTATGAATGCGGTTGGCGCCAAGTGTGTTCGTCAGGAAGATGACACATGGACGGTTGAGGGTGTAGGACTGGGTAGCCTGCTTGAGCCGGAAGCTCCTATTGACTTTGGAAACGCGGGTACAGGCGTACGTCTGGCAATGGGTATTTTTGCGAGCCACCCGATTGCCGTCACCATGACTGGCGATGCCTCGCTATCTGGACGCCCAATGGGTCGCGTCCTTAACCCGTTGCGTGAGATGGGTGTTCAGGTTGTTGCGCGTAACGGCGACCGTCTGCCAGCCTCTATCCGCGGTAGTGACACACCAATTCCAATCACTTACCGCGTGCCAATGGCATCTGCGCAGGTGAAATCCGCTGTGTTGCTGGCTGGTTTGAATACCGCTGGTACAACAACTGTTATCGAACCTGTTGCGACACGTGACCATACAGAGAAAATGCTGGTTGGTTTTGGCGCAGACCTGAAGGTTGAAGTGAACGAGAGCGGTGAGCGTATCATCACGCTGCAAGGCCAACCGAAGCTGCAGCCTCAGGATATTACGGTTCCTGGTGACCCGTCTTCAGCTGCCTTCCCGATTGTTGCTGCCCTGATCACATCGGGTTCTGATGTCACCGTTGAAGGTGTGCTTTTGAATGAGCATCGCATTGGACTTATTACTAGTCTGCTTGAAATGGGCGCAGACATTACCATCTCGAATGAACGGGAAAGCGGCGGAGAAAAGATTGGCGATATTCGCGCCAAGTATTCGCGATTAAAGGGTATTACGGTTCCAGCGGACCGAGCACCTTCCATGATTGATGAATATCCAATTCTTTCTGTTGCTGCTGCTTTTGCTCAAGGTGACACTGTCATGCTTGGTCTTGAAGAACTGCGTGTCAAAGAGTCAGACCGCCTGGCTGCTGTTGCACGTGGTTTGGAAGCAAACGGTATTCCGTGCGTTGAAAAACAGGA
Source organism: Pseudovibrio sp. W74 (assembly GCF_001623085.1). Taxonomy (NCBI): domain Bacteria; kingdom Pseudomonadati; phylum Pseudomonadota; class Alphaproteobacteria; order Hyphomicrobiales; family Stappiaceae; genus Pseudovibrio; species Pseudovibrio sp. W74. The sequence continues at coordinate 211,703 of NZ_LMCJ01000017.1, read as the reverse complement.
CAGTCTGACTGTTACTGGTGGGGCAAACAATATTGGCGGTGGCACTGTTACAACACATCTGGATCACCGGATCGCAATGAGCTTCCTTATTCTGGGGCTCGCTGCACACAAGCCGGTTCAGGTCGATGATGCAGCGCCAATCGCGACAAGCTTCCCAACCTTCCTCTCCATGTTTGGTGAGCTGGGTGGCAAGCTTGAAAATAAAAATGAGGAAGCTGCATGATTATTGCTCTGGATGGACCAGCGGCATCTGGCAAGGGAACGCTCGCACGCCAGCTCGCTGCGCATTTTGGACTCCGCCATCTGGATACTGGTTTGACGTATCGTGCTGTCGCCGCTGCGCTGCTTGCGCGCGGCTTGCCACTTGGTGATGAAAACGTTGCAATCTCTGTCGCCCAGAACCTTGATCTGGGTAATTTGGATCGCAATCAGCTCTCTTCCCATGAAATTGGTGAGGCGGCCTCTCGCATTGCAGTTCTTTCTGGCCTGCGCGAGGAACTGGTGAGCCTTCAGCGTGCGTTTGCTGAGCAAGAGCCAGGTGCTGTTTTAGATGGCCGTGATATCGGGACTGTTGTGTGCCCGGACGCGACCGCGAAACTGTTCATTACCGCTTCTCCGGCCGCCCGTGCAAAGCGCCGGACAGACGAGTTGAACGGCAAGGGAATTCCAGCAGATTTTAATGAAATCCTAGTGGATCTGGAGCGTCGTGACGAGCGCGATAGCACCAGAAAAGACTCTCCATTAAAACCCGCTGAAAATGCACACTTGCTTGATACGACAGAAATGGATATAGACTCCGCATTTCGTGCGGCTGTGGATATCGTCGAACGCGCCCGGAATTCAGCTGTTTCATAACAGCCTTCGGAGTTCGCGTTTGTTATATCAAGCGACTGTTACGATACCGAATTTGGACAAGTGTGACCGCTTTCGCCGGCCCACTTACTTGTAAGTGGTTGTTTTTCAACGCGAGTTGAAAACCGGGAGCCCTTGTCCTTTAGTGTTAACACAAACCCGCCGGCGAGCGCCATTCTTATGGCATCAGGAGATTTTATGGAAAATCAAAACTTTGCTGCTGAAGATTTTGCAGCTCTGTTGGAAGAATCCTTTGCGACTTCCGACCTTTTTGAAGGCACCGTTGTAAAAGGCATCGTTGTTGCTATCGAAAAAGACCTCGCAGTCATCGACGTAGGTCTTAAGGTTGAAGGTCGCGTTCCTATGAAGGAATTCGGCGCTAAAGGCCGTGACGGCGAAATGGCCGTTGGCGACGAAGTAGAAGTTTACCTTGAGCGCGTTGAAAACGCGATGGGTGAAGCTGTTCTGTCCCGCGACAAAGCACGCCGCGAAGAAAGCTGGGTTCGCCTTGAAGTTGCTTTCGAAGCTGGTGAAAAAGTTACTGGTCAGATCTTCAACCAGGTTAAAGGTGGCTTCACCGTTGATCTGGACGGCGCAGTAGCATTCCTGCCACGCTCTCAGGTAGACATCCGTCCAGTACGCGACGTTACTCCTCTGATGCACACTCCACAGCCTTTCCAGATCCTGAAAATGGACAAGCGCCGTGGTAACATCGTTGTATCCCGTCGTACCGTTCTGGAAGAAACACGCGCTGAACAGCGTTCTGAACTCGTTCAGAGCCTGGAAGAAGGTCAGACCGTTGAGGGTGTTGTTAAGAACATCACTGACTACGGTGCATTCGTTGACCTTGGTGGCATCGATGGCCTCCTGCACGTTACCGACATTGCATGGCGTCGTATCAACCACCCAAGCGAAGTTCTGACAATCGGTCAGACCGTGAAGGTGCAGATCGTTCGTGTGAACCAGGAAACACACCGCATCAGCCTCGGCATGAAGCAGCTGGAAACCGATCCATGGGATGGCATCGAAGCCAAATACCCACTGGATTCCAAGTTCTCCGGTCGTGTTACCAACATCACCGACTACGGTGCATTCGTAGAACTGGAGCCAGGCATCGAAGGCCTGATCCACGTCTCCGAAATGTCCTGGACCAAAAAGAACGTACACCCAGGCAAAATCGTTTCTACTTCCCAGGAAGTTGAAGTGGTTATCCTTGAAGTGGACGCTTCCAAACGCCGTATCTCCCTGGGCCTCAAGCAGACTCTGCAGAACCCATGGGATGCATTCGCACAGCAGTACCCACTTAACGCCACCGTAGAAGGTGAAGTTAAGAACAAGACCGAGTTCGGTCTGTTCATCGGTCTTGAAGGCGATGTTGACGGCATGGTTCACCTGTCCGATCTGGACTGGAACCGTCCGGGCGAGCAGGTCATCGAAGAGTACAAGAAGGGCGACGTTGTTAAAGCAGTCGTTCTTGACGTTGACGTTGAGAAAGAGCGTATCTCTCTCGGCATCAAACAGCTCGACGCTGATCCGTTTGAATCCGCTGGCGATGTTGTTCGTAAGGGCGCAATCGTTAAGTGTGAAGTGACTGAAATCAAAGACGGTGGTCTCGACGTTAAACTCGTAGACGGCGACCTCTCTGCATTCATCCGTCGCGCTGACTTGTCCCGTGAACGTGGTGAGCAGGATCCTACCCGCTTCAACGTTGGCGATGTGATCGAAGCTCGTATCACTCAGTTCGACAAGAAGACCCGCCGCGTTGGTGTATCCATCAAGGCACTTGAAATCGCTGAAGAAAAAGAAGCGGTTGCACAGTACGGTTCTTCTGACGCTTCCTCTTCTCTCGGCGACATCCTCGCTGCAGCTATGAAGAAGCAGAACGACGACGAATAAGATCTAGCAATAGATTTTGCGAAAAAGCCCGCTCATTTGAGCGGGCTTTTTTGTTGCGTTGATGAGTGCGTTCATTTGCGTTGTTTGGCATTCTTTTGCGCGCTTATGTCTGAAAAGAGCTTTGGAGCGTCCTGTTTCAGGGAGTTCTGCCTCTCGGCAGAGTTAGCCCCTGATCTTCTTCAGGGAGCTCATCAGGAATGCTCTCGGACCTTTTGGCATTGCGAGTACGATGCGCTTTGCTAACGGGCGCAGGTTCTTGAGCCAGAGGCTGGCATAGAGCTGTCCTTTGAAGGAAAGCGGGCTGACGGCATCGAAGACGCTGGCGACCTGTGAGGTCCATGTCATCTTGTAGCGGGATGCTGGCTTGAGGAAATCGACTTTATCGATCCCAAGCGCAAAACACGCCTCGATGACGTCCATCTGGTGAAGTTTACCGGGACTGGATTGTTCGTAGTCCGGGTTCCAATCGGCCATGTAAGCGGAATAGCAGCCTTCGAACAGGAAACCCCATTCGGTAGAGATTGGCAAATCACCATGCTTCAGCTCGAAAGCGATGAGTTCGCAGCCTTTGGCCGTGCCCTTACTTAATGACAGAAGGACGTTCTGCAAGCCATCGCCTTCCAGAGCGCGCGATGAGTAACCCATGGCTTCGACCCAGTTCTCTCGCCCATTTAGAGTTCGTAGAAGCATGGTTTCGAGTTCCGGGTCTTCCTGCCGGATCACGCGGTGCGAAAGGCCTGCTGATTTGTGGAGACGATTGCGCTGGTTGCGGATGGTTTTGCGGGAACGGGCGGAGATGGACTTCAGATAGTCCTCAAAACTATCCCACTGGTTCAGATCCAGCCATGGAGCGCCATCAGCCTCTCCGACCTCGGTAAAATGAGTGCTGGCGTACTCATAGAGTGCACCGCCCTCTCTGATCTGGCGGAGGTGGATGACATCTGCACCAGCCTTTTGAAGGTGTGGCTTCAGGTAATCCAATACGGCAGCAGGGTTATAGCCGGGAGTCAGCAGCATCTCTGAGTACTGCTGAAAAGGCTCTCCTAAACCAGTCAGTGCTTTCAGGGACTTTTGCTTTTCAATGCACAGCGGCAGAACCGCGATCAGGCTTTGCTGGTCGTAGACAGCGAAGATCTTGGCTGAATGGACCGATGCAGGATTTTCAAGCATCGCCATGGTCCAGGCATAGCTTTGAAAGACCGGATTGCCTTTGGAGGCCTGCTCCAGCTGGTGCCATTGCTGCTGCAGTTCAGCTACTTCAACAGCAGACTGCAACACGCACACAGACGGGTTTTGAAGTGCTTTTGTTGCAGAGCTCTGCTGCACAAAGGCGAGCTCGTTTGATGTGATAACATCTGCCTGCAACAAACTTCTCCCTTATTGATGCATAAAATGACTTTAACTAAAGCAGTTTGCGTATCTTTGTCCGAAATCCGGCGTCTACTTTTCGGCGATATGCTTTAAATGACTGAATCTCGTGGCTCTCGCCCTAGAGCACGTCGCGTTCATTCGCATTCACACACCATGCTCTAATATCTTCGGTGGAGCGAATTCTGATCGTTTGATTGAATCCAATCAAACAGAACACGCTCTAACACCTGATTTTTATACATAGTTATTTTCAACCAGTTAAAAGTAGAAGTATTTTATAGAAATCTGAGCATTTGAATTTCTCACATTTCCGTTAGGGACCTCAGTTCTAGAAATATTGTCTCCTCAGCATGGTTTCTCTCAGGGTGATGACAAATCGTCACTTGATTTATTGCCCAGCAGAAAATGGAATAGTCCTGATTTAATTCAGGAGGGTTTCATGAGTGATTTGAAAGTTGCGCTGATTGTTGCTGGTGGCAGTGGTATGGGTGCTGCTGCTGCACGTAAGCTGGCAGAGGACGGTTATAAAGTCGCCATCCTCTCTTCCTCTGGCAAAGGCGAGAAGCTGGCTGAGGAACTTGGTGGTGTCGGTGTGACTGGCTCCAACCTTGAAACTGCGGACCTCCAGCGTCTTGTTGATGTTGCGATGGAGAAGTGGGGCCGTATTGATACGGTTGTCAGCAGTGCTGGCCATGGGCCTAAAGGGCCGGTCCTTGAGCTCACCGATGAAGATTGGGCGAGAGGGATGGACTTCTATCTCATGAACGTGGTGCGTATCACTCGCATCGTTACCCCAATCATGGAAGCTCAGGGCAAAGGCAGCTTCGTCAATATTTCCACCTATGCCTTGTTTGAGCCCGAGGAGCTTTTCCCGACTTCCGGTGTGTTCAGAGCTGGCCTTGCTGCTTTTACCAAGTTGTTCGCAGACAAGTATGCTTCCTCAAACATTCGCATGAACAACGTGCTGCCGGGCTTTATTGACAGCTTGCCAGAGAAGGAAGAGCGCCGGGGTCGCATTCCAATGGGGCGTTATGGCACCTCGCAGGAAGTGGCTGATCTGATTGCTTTCCTTGCGGGAGACACCTCCAGCTACATGACCGGACAAAATATCCGCATTGATGGCGGAATTACGCGCTCAATATAGGCTGGACAATTTTACGAAGGCATCTGTCGCAATTTGCGGGATGCCATTCTCTCTCGATTAATCGGAGAGATCTTAAACCTGTACGATCCGAAAGGGGCGGAAACGCCCCTTTTTTAACGCCACAACTCCTCCTCTCCAGAAAGAAACAAAGCAAATTGTGTGATATGGAGCATTTACATGTGCTCAATTTTAATTAATGTAAATATTAATTCACTTTAATCAAAATAAACATAATAGATAAGCAATAGTAAATTGATGATAAGTTTTGATAACAACTTTTAATTTGCTATACACCACCTAAGATAGAGTCGTTTTTTGAAATTTTCTATTTCTGATTTCTATTTATCTTCAAGTAACATCTGTATATTACTTTACATGGAGAGCAAGAGAGTATCCCATTCTCTCAAACTCCACTGTGCTGTTTGTCTTGAAACATCGTTGAGGCCAATAACAAAAATAAGGTCCGGCAGCTTCAAGACTTCGGAATGCCCTAGCGGTCCGCCCGAAACCGCAGGGCTAACTGGAAACCCGTTTTACGCCGTCCTTGCAGCAATCGGCTTTGGGTTTCCAACAGCGCGCGGTGAACTATGCCCCTAGTTCTCGCGTCAAGAATTAAGATCACTGAATCTATCGGTTTTCAGAGCAATCGATAAAACAGTGGCCCAAAAAAGACGAAAAGTCCAACTGGCCCCATGGCCATACAGATCCCGTTCCGTTCTCAGCTCCCCCCCACCTCCTGATGAACGGAACGGATTTTTTATGCGATAAACATATGCTAGTTGCGACCATGCATTTATTTCGGGTATGACATTTCAAAAGGTGGCACTCCCCAGCCACGTCATTCAATCCGATAGGCAGCAAAAAACTAATGAAGAACTCTGCTAGCGAATGTCACGATATGACTCAGATCCGCGCAGAAATTGATCGTCTGGATTCCGAGCTGATTTCCCTGTTTGCAGAGCGCTGGACTTACATCACACGCGCCGCTGAAATCAAAAAACCAATTGGCCTGTCTGCCCGCATTGAAAGCCGGGTTGAGGAAGTTGCCAGCAACGTAAAAGCCCATGCCCGTGCGCATGGCCTGAATGCGCAGACCTATGAGACCATGTGGCGCGCACTGATGGAAAGTGCGATTGCGCACGAAGAAGACCTTATGGAAGCAGAGGAAAACGCAAAATAACATAGTATCGCCATTTTCTCTGGCATCTTAGTCGACTAGCATTACAACCAGAAATTTTCGGAGAATTAAGAGCCTACTTCCCCAAATTAACCGTTTGGCAGGGACAAAGCTTAATTTATGGTCGTGTTTTTACCGTCTGCAGAGAAAGAACACTTGGCTTATTCAAAAGCTTAGGTATTGTTTCCCTATAGTCGCTTAAATGAGTTTGACCGGGAAGACCCCATGAGTCTAGACAGTGACGTTCTTATTGATCGCAGACGCCTGAGACGTAAAGTTTCGTTCTGGCGCGTCGTTAGTTTTTTAGCACTTGCAGCTTTGCTGTTGTGGGGAGGCGCTGAGGCAACTGGCCTTGGTGAGCTTGCCCGTTCTGAAAAGCATATTGCTCGCATCGAAATCAACGGACCGATCACCTATGATCGCCGCCAGTTGGAGATGCTTGAAGCAATCGCAAAAGATGACACCGTGCAAGGCGTCATCGTCTCCATTAATTCTCCCGGTGGCACCACTTCCGGTGGTGAAGCGCTTTACAATGCGCTGCGCAAGATTGCTGAGAAGAAGCCTTTGACAGCGTCCATCACGACGCTTGGCGCTTCGGCTGCTTATCTTTCCGCAATTGCCAGTGATCACCTTGTTGCTCAATACACCTCTTTGACCGGATCTATCGGTGTTCTCTTCCAGTATGGTAATGCAAAAGGGTTGCTCGAGAAGATTGGCGTTGAAATGGATGCGATCAAAAGCGCACCATTGAAAGCTGAGCCAAACTTTTACGAGCCAGCCACGCCGGAAGTGAAAGAAACTTTGCAGGAGCTGATCGACGATACTTATATGTGGTTCGTTGGACTTGTTGCAGAGCGCAGAGGCCTTTCTAAAGAGCGTGCACTTCAGCTGGCGAACGGTCAGGTTTACACCGGGCACCAGGCAAAAGACCTTGAACTGATCGATGAGATTGGTGGCGAGCAGGCCGCGCATCAGTGGCTTATTGACGAAAAAGGACTTTCCAGTGATTTGGAAATAATCGACTGGAAACCAGAATCAGACGAGCGGTCACTCCCGTTCCCTGCAAATTTATTAGGCTTTTTGGGTAGTGAGAACCAGAATTTGGTCATCTCACTTCTCAAAACAGCAAAAAGTGTCGTAGATTCAAGCCTACCGCTTGACGGTCTCGTGTCTGTTTGGCAGGCTCCGGATGCGGCAACAGTCTCAGCACTTGGGGGGGCAAAGCATGATTAAATCGGAATTAGTACAGACTATTGCGGAGCGTAATCCGCATCTCTATCAACGCGATGTAGAGAATATCGTAAACGCCATTCTTGATGAAGTTACTGAAGCGCTGATGCGCGGTGACCGCGTCGAGCTGCGTGGCTTTGGTGCGTTCTCAGTGAAGAACCGCCCGGCACGCGTTGGACGCAATCCAAGAACTGGCCAAAAAGTTGAAGTTGGCGAAAAGTTCGTTCCGTTCTTCAAAACCGGCAAAGAAATGCGCGAACGACTGAACGACGGTACGGATCACGGCGAAGACGACTGATCCTGGAGTAATACATTGGCTCGTTTCCTTCGGAATTTGCTGCTTATACCTATAGCAGCTCTACTTGTTGTCCTTGCGGTTGCGAACCGGCATTCCACGCTGATTTCGCTTAACCCCTTTAACCCAGAGGATCCGATGTTGACGTTCAACATTCCGGTTTTCTGGCTGCTGTTTGGCGCTGTTGGACTGGGCGTGATGCTTGGCGGAGTGGCGACCTGGATGCGACAAGGACGGTTTCGCAAAGAGGCTCGTGTTCAACGACGCGAAGCGAACCAACTGAAACATGAAGCGGATTCACTGCGTAAGGTGGCACAGGGTGACATTGCACCCGGTTTGCCATCACCAGACCATAAAAAAGCAGCCTAACCGCTTTATTACTCTGCCCTGACGTTTAACACGGGGATTGCGAATGCGGATCATCACAGCTCAGGACATTGAGGGGGTGATGAGCTTTCGCGATCTTCTTGAGACGCTGAGACGTGCATTTCGTGTTGGTGTGGTGGCCCCTTCCCCGCACACACAAAGAATTGCACGTCCAACCGGCCTTGATGACGGCTCTCTCACCATCTCCTCTGCTTGGCATGACTTTGCAGCTCAAGACACTGTTGAGCGCGGTTTTATTGGCACGCGTCTGGAAAGTTGTCTTCCCACATCACTGGAGCATGACGCACCTGCTGTTGCTGGTGTGTATCTTTTGCAGTCTGGCAAAACGGGGACGCCGCTTGCGCTTCTGGATGGCAAAGCGCTCGTCAACTGGCGCACAGCTGCAACATCGGCGCTGGCCTCCTCTTATCTTTCGCGAGAAGACTCTTCCCGTTTGCTGATGGTGGGTGCTGGAAACCTTGCACCTTATCTGATTGATGCGCATGCTTCTGTCCGCCCCATCAAGGAGGTTCTGGTCTGGAATCGAAGCCCTGCTGCTGCTCAGCAGTTGGTGGAGCATATGCAGGGGCAATCTTCTAAGGTTTCAGCGACGACGGATCTGGGTGGGGCTGTCAGAGGCGCAGATATTGTGTGCTGTGCGACGAGTGCGAACACGCCGATCATTCAAGGGGAATGGCTACAAGAAGGCACGCATCTGGACCTGGTTGGCTCCATGCATGCTGATCAGCGTGAGTGCGATGATACGGTTATCTCGCAGGCGCGGTTGTTTCTGGACAGCTATGACAACACACCAACAACCGCTGGTGATCTCAAAGAGCCGCTCACCGATGGCGTTCTGAACTTGCAGGACATTGCGTCTGATCTGGCGGAGTTGTGTCAGGGCGACCGCGCAGGCCGGCGCTTTTACGAGCAAATCACGCTGTTTAAGTCAACTGGCACTGCTCTGGCTGATCTTGCCGTTGCCGGACACGTTTATCTGCGCGTTTAAAGCGTGTCGCGTGCAGGCGCTTTCGCACATGAAGCTCTAGTTCTATATTGCGTGCGTAATCTCATCGCAAATCGGAGCTGCTCTTCAGGATCACGCTGTAGCTGAGGACCTTAGTCCAGCTCATCCATGTCTTTCTTCTTCGGTGGTGTGTAGCTGGGCAAATGCCAGTTTTTTGCGATTGCACCACCGCGCAAAACCATGGCCATAGCAAAGCCAAGGGCTGCTGCAAGGTTGCTTTGTCCGCTTGCCATAAGCGTGACGGAGTAGGTGATCGCCCCAGCAAACGCAGCGGCCAGATAAATCTCTCTTTGCAGCAAGGCGGAGGGTTGACCAGCGATGATATCGCGCAGGATTCCACCAAATGTTGCCGATGCGACTCCCATCAGCACAGCCACCGCAGCGTTGTCGCCAAGCGAGATCGCTTTCGCAGCGCCCATGACTGAGTAAGACGCGACTCCAACAGCATCCAGCCACCGCAGCGGACGGCCCCATGCTTCAACCTTATGGGCGTAGAACCACATGATGACAGAGACGATGAGGCAGACATAGAGGTAGCTCTCATTCTCAACCCAGAACACAGGCACATCAAGAAGAGTATCGCGCAGAGTTCCGCCGCCAATTCCGGTCAGCGAGCAAAAGAACAAAAAAGCGATAAAATCCTGACGTAGACGTGCAGCCACCAAACCGCCAGTCACGGCGAAAACGGCCACTCCCAAAAAGTCCAGATACTGCCAGATCTCAGATTGCATCTACGTCATGCCCGCAAATTCGTTGGTTTCAAGTCTGGTGGTTTTAGCCAGCCATCTTAAAAAAGCAACCGGAGAACTACACTACTTCATTTGTGAGATTTAAATAGCCTTAGATCCTGAGCAAAAAACAAGAGGAAATCATCATACAGAAGAGAACTCCCTTGGTGTGACACGATTGGCCTCAAGACAACTGCATCTATGGTTTTCCTCCAATCCCTCATTCATGAATTTCAAATAGCCGATGTTTTTTCGAAGCAATTGTTCTTCCATCGCGGGAATGTTGACCAGATAAGGCCTAACAGGGCCAAAGTAATCAACTTCCGGTCCTATCGGTTGAAGGAAAATCATGTTGCGTTGTAAGTTTCGATGAACAGAGGCTTCTGTCGCAATCAACCAGTTCAAGATTTCTTTGCGCTTACAGACTTGATAAACGCCCTTCATCAGGCAGAGAAAAATAGCGGACTCCTGTGCGGGCTGATCTAAATCTATCGAAGCTCCTGAAGCCTTTGGGCTACCTGTATATCTTCTCCGAAAAGAAGATCGCACGCACATTCGGGACAACTCGACAACATCCTCGCGCCCACCAAACAGGTCCTTGAATTTTTCATCAATGATACAGTGGTCCAACATCGGCGTTTGACCGCTTGGTGTGTCCACTACTCTAACAGACCCGGCTAAGATCCTTTCAGTGGGTGATGGGTGAAAATAGCAGCCAATATGAATGGAGGTGTCATCATATCGGTCGCGCTCATACCCATTCGGATAGTTTTCTTTTGGCAAAAAGCCGGTCTCTTCACAAAAGATCTGAAAGCGTAGCTTGAAGCTGGAGACAACCTCTTCCCGGGTCTTTAATTCTGCAAGGCTCAGCTTCTCAAGCGATTTCAGGCGCAACATCCGTCTGCTCCTCGAAATAGCAGAACTTGCGTTCATAGTCGGTGCTGACACCAAACGGGAAATCCGAGTAACTCCATATTTTCAGATGAGTTTTCATAGGCATTGAGTTGGAGAGTTCCTTGATCTGCGCATCATTCAAAGCGCCCGACTGGTTCAGTTGCAGATTAAGGTTCCAATCATCACCTCGCTGCTCCATACGCCACGCGCCTGTAAGCTCCTGTGCAATCGACGGATTTTTATAGAGCAGATCTTTAATACGAGAGAGATTTACTCCGTTGGACAGGACATCTCTGTCCCGTCCCTGCAGAGCAACCAGGGGCGTCGATGGCCGGTTAGGAACAGGGAGACCAGCTGCAGAGAACGCTTCTGAAACCTCCTCCCACTGTAGCAACCGAATTCGGTCTCCGGTCCGATATCTTAATAACGGGATCATATGGTCCAAGCCAAGTATGGAAACGAGCAGATCTCCAATCTTGTCGGCATTACACTCGTTGGCCTCAATATGCGTCCGAAGCGGATTGTACGAGAACAGCATCAAGTTTCCACGTTCAGGAGAAAAGCCGAATAGCCGCCGGAACAAATCGTCATTCCGATCTAGAGCACGTTTGATCCGGATGGTCTCTCTGGTCTCAAAAAACAGGTTTAAGCCAAGCTCTCCAACTCCCATGGAGGAATTAACCAGAGGTGCTGTGTCATCGCTCAGATCCGTATTGAGCTGCGATGCGACATAGTCTCGGAAGTTTTCGTGAAACGTCTCTTCCCCAATAATGCAGCCAACCTTATTCGCAGGCCAGACATACTGCTTTTCTCTCGCATATTCGAAAAAGCGGTTCAGGAAGAGGGGATCTGAAACAAGAATAACTTGCTCAAAATACCTTTCCAGCTTTGTCAGAATACCAAACGCCATATCTTCGTGGACGCTGGTTTCAGCAATAGCTACGGTACTGCAGCTGAACCGCACTCCCATCGGCAACATATTGATAACAAGCGTCTTTTTCTGATCTGAACCACAAAGCTGTTCCAGAACCATATCCATGTCGATATAGCTGCTATCATATTGTTTACGATTACATATTCCAAAGGAGAAAACACCGCTGTGGCCAGAACTCGTCAGAACCGATGCAATATCAGTCGGCCTGCCGTTCATGATCAAGTCACTCAGGTCAAACTTCTCAAAGGTGTTGTGTTTATCTAAAATAGGAAGACGTGACCATAAGTGTTCCAAGCCTCTGTCAAACGATAGGTCACACTTTTGCTCATCCAGAATTTTCTTATAGAACACTGAGCGAGAGCACGCCCCTTTCAAAGTAGATACCCTTCGCTTTTGGGCTACCTTGTTCATTTTTTCGGAGGGCATCTGCGCAAGTTGTTTTAACGTGCTGCGTCTCTGCCGTTTCTGCAGCCATGAACGTATCGACATCACAAATCTCTTTGATTTAGTAATTAAAGCCGAGTGAACACCCGGATCAGGGCACAGATCATCATTCTTCGACACAATGATGCGCAGAAGGTTGGATTGGTCTGTTATGAAAGTAGAGTTCAAATTTTTACAGCAAAGCCTCAGCCTGCTGAGCAATGAATATTTATAAAGCTCTTAGTATGGGAAATTTCTCATATGCACTAACTCTGCAACTTGCGGAAGTGACTAAATCATATGTTCTTTCAGTGCATCAATACTTCTAAAATGATAGGTCATTAATTCTGTAGTATTAACACGTAGCGCACCACATCTTACTTATTTGGGGCCTCAATATTTCATAGCCCCCGCAACAAAAAACGGAGGCCGTGTATCGACCTCCGTTTTGAAATTCTTTGAGAAGCCCTCGGTGTTTTGAGGGCTTTGGTGTTTAGGCTTCTTTGTCTACTGTGGAGCCTGGCTCTGCTGCTTTGTCGGCAACTGGAGCGATTTTTGGGCCGCCTTTGGAGACGCCGACCATTGCAGGGCGCAGGACGCGCTCGCCGATGACGTAGCCAGCCTGAACAACCTGAACAACGGTGTTGTTTGGAACTTCTGTGTTCGGCACTTCAAACATTGCCTGATGGAAATGCGGGTTGAACTTATCGCCTTCAGGTGAAAGACGCTTCACACCGTGCTTTTCCAGGTGGTTGAGCATTTCGCGCTCTACCATTTCAACGCCTTCAACCAGCGCCTTCAGGTTTTCGTCGTTTTCACGTGCGTCATCTGGCAATGCATCGATTGCACGGCCAAGGTTGTCATTGACCACCAGCATGTCGCGCGCGAAGCCTGCGACTGCGTAGGCTTTGGCGTCTTTAACTTCTTTTTCAGTCCGACGGCGCAGGTTTTCCATTTCTGCCATGGTGCGCAGAGCGCGGTCCTTCAGGGCAGCATTTTCTTCTCTCAGCGCCTCGATTGGATCTACTTCCGCAGCAACTTCTGTCTGCTCGGCTCCATTCGCAGTTTCGTCAACCACAGCTTCCGGATTTACCTGCTCTTCTGCCTGCGGAGTTTTATTTTGATCGCTCATCGTCATCCCGTCTCTTAAAACTTGCTCTTTTTACCATGGAGCAAAGCACTGCAAGGGCTGCCCTAAGGCGCCCGCGCAAAAATCTATCCGGTCTTTATTTAGTCGCTGTTTGACAAAAACAAAAGACCTCCGGCCACTTCCATGACCGGAGATCCTCAGAATGCCCGATTTTACTCAGCATTTCGTTGCAGATACCCTCAAAATTAAGAGTACTGCTTGATCCAATCAGCAATTTTGCCCTTAGGCTGTGCGCCTACGAGGGTTGCAGCTGGCTGACCATCCTTGAACAGGATCATGGTTGGGATAGAGCGAACGCCGTAATTCATTGCGCTCTGCTGGTTGCTGTCGATATCCAACTTAGCAACTTTGACCTGACCAGCCATTTCCTCAGAGATTTCTTCCAGGGACGGCGCAATCATTTTACAAGGACCACACCAGGTCGCCCAGAAATCTACGAGAACAGGGGTCGAGCTCTGGAGTACTTCAGCTTCGAAGTTACCGTCTTCAACATTCACAGTGGCCATTTTTGCCTCTTTTCATAGTGCAGGTTGAGTCGCCCCAACTGAGCAAACTCTGTTGCCCTGAAAGTAAGAACGCAAGTGCCGAGCGTCAAGCGAACGAATTCTCAACATTCGACTAGAATTTAAAAGATTTCATCAGTTCCACTGGTATTTCTACCAAATGGGGACCTGACGTATAGAGGAGCAGCGCTCTTATTCTCCGATCAGGATAAAGCTCAGAAAGCAATTTTCTATAAACAGCCAGCTGCGCAACATACGTTTCGGAGACTTCGTGCACGCTCCTTGGGACGTAGGCATTTGTCTTGAAGTCGAGAATAATCACTTCTTCGTCATTGACCAGCAAACGGTCAATCAGACCGAAGATTTCAACCGGCTTGCCATCCTCTCCCGTGAGCATACCCTGTATTGGAACTTCGGCTCTGCCATTGGCGCTGAACAACTCTGCAAACTCTGGGTTGCCCAGCGTACCCAACACATCATCCAGCAGACGTTCTTTTTTGTCCTCAAACCGTTCTGGCAGGGAACTGGCAAGGAACCTTTCGGCAGATGCCATGCGTTGTTCTTCTGGCAGATCGGGCAGGAACTCCAGCAGTCTGTGAACGATACGGCCACGGACCAGCGGCCAGTCTTCTGGCTGGCGGGCTGCTTCCAGAGCATCTTTCGGGTCTTGCTGCTCGATGTTCTCTTTTGCTTCCATCTCCTCAAAGGCGGCAGATGGTTTTACGCGGCGGATACGCTCAGGCGTGCTGACGTTTGTTGAGACCCAGTCCGGCATAACAGCTTGTTTCCGGCTCTCAATCTTCTCAGATTGCGGCAGGATCGGTTCTGGCTTTTCTATGCCATTCTTGGTCCAGATCCACGCTGACACTTCGCCGTTGGCATCTGTTTGCTCGCGTGCTTCCTCAATCAAACCGTTGCGGGTAAGTGTGTACCAGCATTCATCATGCGGGCCACGCTTTGGTGACCAGCCACACACGACAAGACGATCCTTGGCACGGGTGAGCGCTACATAGAGCAGACGGCGATATTCTTCTTTCTGCTCTTCTGCCAGCAGTTCCAGCGCTTCTTCATGCCATTCGGTGCGCTGTGCCTTGTTGGGCAACCAGACAAGAGCGGGTGCGGCCTGCGTATCCCCTGCCCGCTGTTTTTCAACCATCACCGGCGCATGCAGGCTGGAGACGGGTGCGTTGCAGCCATCAGCGAGAATAACGTAGGGCGCTTCCAATCCCTTGGAGCCGTGGACCGTCATGATGCGGACCATACCTTTGGCGGCGTTGAGCTCGCGTTTGATCTCAGTTGGCGCTTCGGCAAGCCACGCAAGGAAGCCTTCCATGCCGGGGGTGCCGCTCTTTTCATAGGTGAGCGTCAATGAAAGGAACTCATCAAGCACGTCATCGACTTCCGTGCCGAGGCGCTCTCGGAACTTCTGGCGATAGCCGTCGGTTCCCATGATCTTGGCGAAAAACTCGAAGGGTGGAACGAAGTCGGCACGGTCACGCCAGACAACCAACTGCTTGCGAATTTCCTGCCACTTCTCGCTGTTTTCTGATTTTCTCAGCAGCTCATGCCAGAGAGTGCCCGGTCTTGGGACACCCGGTGTTTCGTGGGCGATCTCGAAGAGATCATCATCAACCAAGCCAAAGAGCGGGCTTTTGAGGACGCAGGCGAGAGAGAGGTCATCCTCCGGCAGCAGAATAAAGCGGCCCAGCGCAACGAGATCTTTGACGGCGATGTGGTCTGTGAGGACGAGGCGGTCAGAACCGGCTGCGGGAACATCTA
This sequence comes from Pseudovibrio sp. W74, assembly GCF_001623085.1. NCBI lineage: Bacteria > Pseudomonadati > Pseudomonadota > Alphaproteobacteria > Hyphomicrobiales > Stappiaceae > Pseudovibrio > Pseudovibrio sp. W74. Next base: position 195,934 of record NZ_LMCJ01000017.1, on the reverse strand, counting down.
AGCGTTTGAGCTCGCGGTTGAGCGCTTCCACAAACTGGCCGCGCTTGCGGACCAGTACCAAAACATCCCCCGGACCGGCGATTTTGCGTTGATCCCAGTCCTTGATCTGCTCTGCTATGCGGGTGGCAAGGCGCAGCATGGGGTTGCCGGTGCCGATGGCATCAATCGGCTGGGTCCAGTCGTCTGGCTCCAACGTTTCAACGGCTTCTTCCAGAGGCCAGATTTCGACACGGCCCGGATCGTTGTGGCGGATGGCTTCGTGCACGGGTGCAACGTTATCTTGCGACAGGCCTTTGTAGGTTTCCGGTGTGTCAAACACCTTATCGACCGCGCCCAGCACATCCGGTGTGGAGCGGAAGGAGAGGTTGAGTTCGATGCCTTCGAAGTTCTTCTGCGCTTCCTCAGCCCGACGGGCGAAGAACTTGCGCATCTCAGCAAAGTAAGCCGGAACAGCGCCCTGGAAAGAGTAGATGGACTGCTTTTCGTCGCCTACCGCGAAGATGGTGCGGACTTTCTCTCGTGCACTGTCACCAGCGAAGAATTCTTCTGCCAGCGCGCGGATTACCTCCCACTGGCGCGGGCTGGTGTCCTGTGCTTCATCAACTAGGATGTGGTCGAGGCCTTGGTCCAGTTTGTACTGCACCCATTGAGCGGCCTCAGCGCGAGACAGGAGCTGCGCAGATTTAACCACCAGATCTTCAAAATCGAGATAACCGCGACGGAGTTTTTCCGTCTCGTAATAGCGTAGAACCGCATCTGATAGGGTGAGGATCGCTTTGGTTCCAGAAACCGTTATGACGGCATTCAGGTGCTGCAGAGCCTCCAATACGCGCATTTGCTCGGCAAACAAGCGCTCGACCACTTCCGGGAAGGCTGTTTGGACCTTCTTGGTGGCGAGAGACTTGCGCGGGTTAAGGGTGCTGGTGAGGAAGATCTTCAACCATGCGATGCGCCATTCTTCATCGCTTTTGAGCGTAATTGCCTGATTCAGATCATTCGCACGGTCCTGATCTGTCTTGGAGCCGACGCGTAAGGCTTCCGCAAACGCTTTTACTTCGTCGTCAGAGAGAGAAACATTCCGTCGTAACGCAGATGCAAAGCCAGATATATCATCACCCGGCATGACGGAGAAATCAGAATATAGCGCAGAAATGGCGGTTTCCAAATCACCATAAGGAGCAACCCAGCGATAGAACGCATCGCGGCGGCTGATCAACTCAGAGAGAGCCTTCTCGACGCCTGAGTCCGATAAGAGCGCAATCAGCCGGGATAAAGCTGACCCAGTATCAGATAACGGCTCGTTCTCTGCTCGACGAAGAACGCTTGCGCGGGCCTCATTGAGCAGCTCTTCAGCCAAGCGGTCATCCAGTACGGAGAAGTGGCCTGCAACATTGGCCTCCAGCGGGAACTGGTGCAGCAGCGCTTCGCAGAACGCGTGGATGGTCTGGATTTTCAGACCGCCCGGTGTTTCCAGTGCTTTGGCGAAGAGGCGGCGGGCGTTAGCCAGCTGCTTGGTAGAGGTTGGACGCCCCTCGATGTCCTCAATCTCAGCAGCCAGTTCGGCATCGCTCAGCTGTGTCCACTTGGCGAGGGAATCAAATACGCGGGTTGCCATCTCCGCCGCGGCTGCCTTGGTGAAGGTGAGGCAGAGGATGCGGGATGGGTCCGTGCCGGACAGCAGCAGGCGGACGACGCGGCGGGCAAGCACGAAGGTTTTGCCGGAGCCTGCGTTTGCACTCACCCATGCGGAATTTTCAGGATGCGCTGCGCGTTGTTGGCTATCGAGGGTTTTTGCCGGAATATCCATTATGCATCCTCCCCGTCTTCTCCAAGGGACCATTCCTGCACGCGGGCAAGATGGTCATAGGAGGCGGCCCATTCCCTCTCCTTCAGCACACGTGCTCTGGAGAGATAGCCTTTGCGTGGGTTTTCATAGGCGGCGACGAGCTGTTCCAAGCGTTTCCATGCTTCTTCTGCCAGCTCTTCGGCAGTGCTTTCTTTTGGCACACGGCTTTCCAGCTTCACGGCATCACTGCCACCTTTAAGCTGGATGTAGAGCATGTCGGAGATGGGCATGTCATGGGGCAGATCTTCAAAGCCCTTACGGCGGATCATAGCGACTTCCAGTGGCAGCTGTGGTGAGAGCAGCGATTCGACCTGTTTGGCGGAGGGCGGCTGGCCGGTTTTGTAGTCCACCACGCGCAAGCTGTTGTCTTTCATCTGGTCGATGCGGTCTGCACGGCCTGTGAGCGTAAAGTTGCGCTCCGGGCGCTGCATTTCCACTTTGCCGTACTCCTCAAGGAAACGATCATAGATTTTAGGCGCGACTTCACCTTCGTACGCGACAAACTCTTCTGCGATGCGCTCAAAGCGCGGCCACCACAGAGCGCGGATGGCAGGGAAGGCATCCAGTGGGCGGAACAGTCGGCCACCTTCGGTTTTTAGTGCTCGAACTGCCTTGTCGTCGAATGGCCCATCCCAATCCTCAAGGAAGTTTGCCAGCGCATCGTGGATGATGTTGCCTTTGTCGGCAGCGCCGGGTTCGCCGCCGATCGGGTCAACTTCATCCAGCTTCAGGACGTTTTTGGCATAGATGAGGTACGGATCGCGGATCAGATTTTCGATGGCTGTTACGGAGAGCTGAACCGGACGCGCTTCCACTGGCGGTTTTGGCTCCGGGCGCTTGGCTGGGCGGACAGGTGTTTCTGAGCGGTCGAGCACGAGGGCAAGCTCGGTATAGCGTTTGCCTTTGGCGCGCATTTGCTGCTCTACGCTTTGGCCTGCCAACGTGACAATGCGCTGGAGCCAGCGGGAAGCCACGGTTGGGGACCCATCCACACGCTCAGAACGGGAGAGCACTACTTCCGGCGCGCCAAGGTTCCAGAGGAAATCGTGGGCGGAGGTGCCGATTTTACGCTCTGGCGGATCGAGGCCGATTTGGCCTTTCATGGGGCGGTTGAGCCAAGGATCGTTGCGTGTGCGCTGCGGCCATGTGCCTTCGTTGAGGCCACCGAGGACGACGAGGTCGTAGCGCTGTAGGCGGGCTTCCATGGGGCCGAGCAGGTGGATGCGTGGATCAGCAGGTGTGCGGGAGCGGACGGCACCGCCGGTGATAAGAGCACCAAACACGCCGGGCCATTCATTGGCAGGCACGCAGAGGCCAGCAGCGTCAGCTTCCAGCAAGGACGTCAGAGTTTCGGCAAGCGCCTTACCGTTTTCGCCGCTGAACAGCTCTTCCGTGGAGCCGTTTTCATCAGCCCCAAGCAGCAGGACTGCATCCACATGGGTTTTGATGATGTCTTCGACCGGGATCTCATTTGGGTTTTGCAGCAGGGCTTCGAGTGGGCCGAGCGCTTGTTCCAGACGGTCCAGCAGGGTGTTGATGGCGTTCCAGTCTTCTTCCACCAGCTTGCGCCAGCGGGAGACTGGTCTGTCCGCCTTCTCCATGGCCAGATCATGGGCAGCAGTAACCGCTTCGCGCAGACCACTGAGCCCCGGTCTTGGATGCGGGCCGCGCAGCACGCCGCGTTCCAATGCACGGGCGGCGGAACGGACTTCCTTGGCCTTCATACCGAGGAAGGCGAGCGGATGTTTGAGCAGAGCCAGCAGGTTGACGGGATCGAGGCCTTGCAGGGCGAGCTTTGCGGTGAGGATGGCAAGCACCATGGGCGGCGTTTGCTCCAGCGGGCGGCCAGCGGTGTCGTCTACCACAATGCCCCAGCGGGTCAGCTCTGATGCCACACGGCGGGCCAGTGTTCTGTCGGGTGAGATCAGCGCGGTTGATTTGCCTGCTTCCACCGCTTCACGCAGCAGCAGGGCGATTGAGAGCGCTTCTTCGGATTCGTTTCGCGCTGTGATCAGCTGCGTGCCTGCGAAGGCGGTCTCTCTGTGCTCTGCTAGTTCTGAGGTGAAGAAGTTCTGCCACTCTTCCGTTGTCTCTGCCGGGCGGAGTGCTTCATTGACGATCTCACAGCGCAGGCGCAGGGCTTCGCTTTCCGGCTTGCCCAGCGGGGTGACGTGTTCTCGCTTGATATCCAGTGCAAGGAGCAGTTGGCGGAGGCTGTATTGTGGATGACCGGGAATACGTTGCGGGTCTGACGGGGTGCCGAGGGCCTGCCAGCTTTCTGGATCCATGCCCCTATCAAGCGCGGGAAGCACAAGGGCTCCGTTTTCAAGGCTGA
>NZ_LMCJ01000017.1:187897-191699 GCF_001623085.1 Pseudovibrio sp. W74 | reverse complement strand
ACCTGTTGCGCCCGCCACAATCACCGGACCACGTGGTGGTGAGGTGCGCAGGCGGGCGGCTTCTGCACGGATGAGGGCTGAGCGGCGCTCCTTCGGGTCCATCATGCCGATGGCTTTGAGGTGCTCAGGCCACAGATCAGTGACGATCTTCAGGAACTCGAGCGTGATTTTCCAGTATTCAGCGTGGTCATCGGGGACGAGATTGCCCAGTTCTGCCCAGCTGGCTTCCTCTGTCTGCACTTCATCCATGAGGTTTAACAGGTTGCCGGCAAGCCATGCGGCATCAGCGGAGGACGCTGGAACGCGGGCAGGATCATCCTCTTTGAGCTGAAGGATCTGGCGGCGGAGCTGGCCTTTCCATGCCCAGACAAGGCGGGTCATGGCCAGTTTACGTTCCATGGTGGACATGGCGGGTGGCAGCGCCTCACCGTCCCCATGGCCTTTCAGGATGTGCTCTTCCTCATCCACGTCGCCAAGAGGCAGGATTTTGGGCAGCAGGGCGGCTTTGGAGCCTAAAGCTTTGCGCAGGACATCCGGCAGGGTTCTGGCTGCACGGCGGGTTGGCACGTAGATGGTGACGTCAGCCAGCGCCAGCGGGTTATCGTCCGCCTGAAAGCCCGGGATCAGCTGCCCAGAGAGTAACGCCTCCACGGTTGCCTGCAAAAAGGGCGTGGATGGGGAAACACTGAAGATATTTGGGGTGGCGGCCACCGGAGCCTCCTGAACAGAACCGAATGCTCCTTTTTAGTGCAGTTTTCTAAGGATCACACAGCAAAAAACACGGCGCGGTTTTATATCCCCGCGTGATTGGGGGATTACTGCTGGTGAGGTATCAGCGTTAATGTGCGAAAATGACAAAGAAGACAAACCTCAGACTTCTAAAACTCTCATCCATATTCGTCATTATTTGGTTTCTGTTATTTTCACTCAATGAAAACGAGACCATATTTGCGATACTAACGGCTTCAGCCCTCGCTGGCTTTGGAGTGCTCATATTTAATGTTTTTTATTGTTTATTTTCAGTTAGTTACATACATATTACAAGCAAAGACAAATATATCGTCGAGCGAACTAAGAACTACCCATTAATGAATATGATTTGGACCGATATAAATGATTTTCTTCCTCCAGACCGGAAGCGTCGTTAGCTACTCCTCCCCACAAGCTCGCCTCACTCACGCCCGCAGGTCAATTGCGTGGTTGATTTGGATGCCGGTGTTTGCGGCGCAGTAGGTGGGGAATGGGACGCGGGCGGCAGTGTTGATGTCGCGTTTGATCCATTCCCGCTCTTCCAGCCGAACCAGTGAGGCTGACAATGCGCGGTCGGTGATTGTCGTCAGGTCTGATCTTAATCCCGAAAAGCGCTGGGGGGTGGCGGTAAGCGCCAGAATGGGGACGGTCCAGCTTTTGCGCAGCAAGGCAAATTCCTTTTCATCGGGAACTGCAGCCACGATTCTGCTGGCGATTTCAGCAGCTTTGACACCCTTTGGGGTCAGCCGAAACTCCGGGCGCAGTGGATGGCCATGGCCGGGGTTTTTCTCCAACAGTTTGAGCTGGGCAAGATGCTCAAGACTCGCTGCAAATGAAGTGCGGCTTGCACCCGATGCGGCCAGCAGTGGAGCCTGCCTGCCGGGGACCCCAGAATGTAATAGGGCCAGAATATTTAATGACCAAGCCCGGGATGTGAGCTTGACAAGCGTTATAATGTCCATAATGTATAGTTACTTTATTTTTTGACGAAAGGAAAGTTTGATGTCACTTGTTTCTTTGGAAAATACGATTACCCTCGCCATCTCCGTTCGTGACCGTCACGCCAGTGCGGAGTGGTACAGCTCCATGCTCGGCTTTGAGCTGATCCACCACATTGATGAGGCTGGTTGGAGCGAGATGAAGACAAAAACTGCTGGCGTCACTCTTGGGCTTGGCGAGCAAACAAAACCTTCTCCCGGCAACACTGTTCCTGTTTTTGGCATTGGTGATATTGAAAGTGCACGAAACTCTCTGGAAGCTGCGGGCGTGAAGTTTGACGGTGCGACCGAAACCATCGAGGGCATGGTGAGCACAGCTACGTTTTACGACCCAGACGGCAATGCGATGATGTTGGCGCAGGACCTGACGGTGCCTGCGTGATACAAGCGCCAATTACACGCTCACCTCAATGGGCAACTGAAAAACCAGTGCCTCATTGAGGTGAGCGTGAGCTTTGCAAGGCGGGGCTTAACCTGATGGCATTGCACTGAAAGCGGTCTATACTCTGCCGGATGTTGCAGCCTGCTAAGATTCTCATTTTGACCTACGGCTCTCGCGGAGATGTGGAGCCCTTTATCGCTTTGGCCTGCGGGCTTACAGCTCGTGGTCACACGGTTAAACTCAGCAGTGCTGAAAAGTATGGCGATTGGATCGAGAGTTTCGGGCTGGCGTTTGAGCCACTTTCGAACGACACGATTGATCTGATGACCACTCCTGACGGGATTGCAGCGCTGGAGGGATCATCCGGGCTCTTAAAGAGAGTTGCAGCAGGTACACGGCTCGCGAAGAAATCCGGACGGCTGAACGATGGGCTCAACCGTGATGCGTGGCAGGCTGCCCAAGCCGTTCAGCCTGATCTTATAGTCTTCCACCCCAAAGTGATGGCTGCGCCTCATATTGCAGAAGCATTGAACATTCCGGCTGTGATGGGGTTGTTGCAGCCGATGATCGTTCCAACAAACGAGTTCCCTGTGGCGGGGATGCCCCGCTTGCCAATACCGGGCTACAACAAGCTGGGGTACGCACTCGTCAAACTCTCTTATTCGGCTTTTCGTAAATCAATCAATCAATTGCGCACGAAGGCTCTGAAACTGCCAGCAATCCGGCATCGCAATGAGGTTTTGTTTCCCCGTGGCGTCCTACCAATCAAGACGCTTCATGCGATCAGCTCGTGGGTTGTTCCCCGGCCAAAGGACTGGCCGGATGTGGCGGTTATGAGCGGTTACTGGAGTTTGAAGTCTGACGGGGACTATGAACCACCAGCAAGTCTGCGCAGTTTCCTCGAGCGTGGACCTCCACCCGTTTACATTGGGTTTGGCAGTATGACGGTTGAGGACCCGAAAGCATTGCAAGAGGTTCTTGATAAGGCCCTGCGAAAGGCAAATGTTCGCGGTGTCCTCTCAACTGGCTGGGCTGGGTTTGATGCCATTGAGAGCGACGATATCCTGAGTGTTTCTGATGTTCCACATGAGTGGTTGTTTCCGAAGATGGCAGCTGTGGTGCACCATGGCGGCATGGGAACCACTGCTCAAGGTTTCCGCGCAGGCGTGCCTTGCGTTTTATGCCCCTTCTTCGGCGATCAGCCCTACTGGGCTCAAAAGAGTGTTGCTCTGGGCGTTGGCGCCCCGCCTGTGCCCCGCAAAGCCTTAACTGCTGACAAGTTGGCGAGCTCAATTCTCCTTGCAGTCAATGATGCTGTGCTGAAGAAGAACGCACATGATCTTGCTCTGCACCTACAAAGCGAAGACGGCGTGGGTATTGCGGTTGCTGAGATTGAAGCGTGTCTTGCTGGTGTGGGTGGCACGTGAGCATGTTGGCTGGTCCTGCCTGCGTGCGCGTTGGCGGAGAACAGCGTAGGTCCGCTATGTAGTGCCATGAGTGCTTGTGTTAGTGGGTGGAGCTCTGAGTCCCTGTGTGTTTGTTTTGTGCTTGAATGGTAGCGAGGCGGAGGTCGTTGGGTCCCAGATCAGAGCCCAGCACGGCTTTAGATCGTGACGCGGCCAGACCCCGCCTCGCATGTATTACCAAACCTGAACAGTTGATGGTGGCCGCT
>NZ_LMCJ01000017.1:186954-187887 GCF_001623085.1 Pseudovibrio sp. W74 | reverse complement strand
GGCGGAGGTCGTTGGGTCCCAGATCAGAGCCCAGCACGGCTTTAGATCGTGACGCGGCCAGATCCCGCCTCGCATGTATTACCAAACCTGAACAGTTGATGGTGGCCGCTTTGCGGACCACGTAGCACAGGGACAGGCTCCATGACCTTACACCCTTTCTATATTGGTATCGATATCTCTAAAGCCTATCTGGATATTTTTGAGGAGAGCACTTCAAAGCACTTACAGATAGAAAATACCAGTGAAGCGATTTCCGCCTGGCTTTCTGCATTACCTGACATGCCCAGCTTGAACATTATCTTTGAAGCTACGGGACGTTATGACAGGAAGCTGACGCATGCTCTCCACACTTTGAAGATCCGGTTTTCCCGGGTAAATCCAGCGCGGGCGCGGGATTTTGCTCGAGCCCTCGGGCAGATGGCAAAAACCGATCAGATCGATGCACGCATGCTGGCAGACATGGGCAAATGCCTCAAACCTGACGCCACCACACAACGAGCACCAGAACGCGACCAACTGGCGGCCTTGCACAAACGGCGAGATGAGCTTGTTGATACACGCAAGAAAGAACGCCAACGCCTAGCTCAAGCCCTGACCGAGGAACATGCCAGCATCGCACGCCATATTAGTTGGTTGAATGAAGAAATTAAATTCATCGAGCAAAAGCGAGATACACTGCTCAAAGAGACAGCCGAATTTACTCATGATAATAAGCTGTTACGCTCTATTCCCGGCGTAGGTCCTGTTGCTGCAACTACTCTATTAGCTTTGATGCCCGAGCTTGGGCGCGCATCGCCCAAAGCCATTGCCGCTCTGGCTGGCCTTGCTCCTTTCAATGTAGACAGTGGTCAGTTTCGCGGCCATCGGGCTATTAAGGGTGGGCGCAAACGCGTGCGGAACGCGCTTTATATGGCAGCGGTTACAGCTGCACGA